>JADFKH010000017.1 GCA_022565025.1 Pseudomonadota bacterium | reverse complement strand
ACCAACTTCCGCTTTGGGTCGTTAGCAGCTATTGGCAACTGCAAACGGCGAAGTTCCGCTTTCCACCCGAAAGCAGCCATTCAAAGGACGTAATTTGTGATGCCGCGGATAGCTGCTTCCGGCCGAGGCTGTGTGATAACTCAATAATTGAGACGTAAGTCGTCCTGCAAGGCTGTGATCTGGCTTGTCAACGGTTTTTTGGACGATATTTTTGGCGAGTGAAACCTCGTTCCGATGATGTTCATCACAAGAACGACTTCTTGCGAACGCCTGTCAGGGGCTCAATAGGCGTATTTCAGCGTTAACGATAGGGGGTATTACGCCCCTATCGCCTCGATCAGGGGTTTCGTGCCAATCATGTTCATCATTCGCTTCAGGTTATACGCCAACACGTGCAGACTCATCTCGGTGTTCACCCGATCGAGGGTTTTGGTGAGGAAGTGAGTGGACCCCATCCAGGCTTTCAGCGTCCCAAACGGGTGCTCCACGGTGGCTCGTCGGATGCGCATCATCTCCGGACTGCGGTCCAAACGCTTCTGGGCATTCTCCACGACCGCTTCATGCTCCCACCGGGTTATTTTGCGATGGACGCCTGAAGTGCATTGGGCCTTGATGGGGCACATCCGGCACCGGAAGGTCCAGTAGGCATGAATCGTCTTGCCCTGTTGCTGCGTCGTCATGTGCCGCACCAAGCGCTGTCCCGCCGGGCACTCGTACTCGTCATCTTCGACGATATAACGGAAGGCCTTGCGGTCGAACTGGCCTTTGGCCCGGTTGGGTGAGGTATTGGGCTTGGGTATATAAGTTGTTATCCCGGCTTGATCACAGTCCCGGATCTCTTCACCACGGTAGTAACCACGATCAGCAACCACCCTCAGTTCTTCCACTCCCAGTGCGGACTTGGCCTGCTTAGCCATCTTGGCCAGTTGGCGCCGATCGCTACCCACGTTGGTGACCTCGTGGGCGACGATCATATGATGCTCGGTATCCACCGCAGTCTGTACGTTGTAACCGACGATGCCATGACCCCGTGTCTTCATGGAGCGGGCATCCGGATCGGTCAGCGAGATCTGTTGGTCCGGCGCCTTAAGCATCCGGGCTTCGAGCTTTTTTAGCCGCGCCATCTCCTTCTTCAATGCCACAATCTTGTCTTCCAGTCGCTGGGGCTTGTCTTCTGCCGGTTCCTGCTGATCCGCGCTGGCCAGTTGTTCGAGGTAGCGATCAATGCTCGCTTCCACTTCCGCCAGCCGCCGCTTCATCTTGGCTCGTGTGAAGTTGCGGTCGCGGTTGTTGACCGCTTTGAACTTGCTGCCATCAATGGCTACGAAAGCGTTGGTAAACAGGTTGAGCTTGCGGCACAGCATCACGAACTCGCGACACACCAGGCGGATCGCTTCACCGTTGTCCTTGCGAAAGTCAGCGATGGTCTTGAAGTCCGGCGCCAGGCGTCCGGTCAGCCACATCAGCTCCACGTTGCGCTGAGCCTCCCGCTCCAGGCGACGACTCGAGTGCACTTGGTTGAGATAACCGTACACATAGAGTTTGAGCATCGTCGATGGGTGGTATGCCGGCCGGCCTGTATCGTTGGGCTCAGTCTTGAACCCGAGGCCGGATAAATCCAGATCATCAAGAAATACATCGATCACGCGAACTGCGCTGTCTTCGGCAACGTAGTCATCGAGTCGGTCGGGAAATAAGGTGGCTTGAGAGCGGTCCTCACCCTGAATAAATCCACTCATCTAACGGTCCCTTAGCTGGAAAGTGTAATTATATCGCGAGCGGAGTTTTCACACAGCCTCGACCCACAGCGGCCTTTCAGCTTCTGCCAGATATTGCTCTCAGACACGCAATTGTTGGTAATCACAGGACATGCGAGTACGCTTGCAGACACTAGCGGCCAATCAGAAGCCATATTTTGTCCTTATTCAACGAACTCAAGCGTCGTAACGTATTCAAGGTAACCATCGCCTACATCGTCATGGCGTGGCTGGTGATGCAGGTGGCGGATGTCATCCTGAACAACATCACTGCGCCTGAATGGGTGTTCCATGTCCTGCTGTTGTTCCTTGTTATCGGGCTTCCCTTCACGGTGTTTTTTGCCTGGGCCTTTGAAATGACCCCTGAGGGCCTCAAGCGTGAACACGAGGTGGATCGCAGTCAGTCCATCACCACTCAAACCGGTCGCACGCTGGATTTCCTGATTATCGGTGTCATGGTTGTGGCGCTTGCTTATTTTGTCTATGACAAGTTCGTGCTCGATCCATCGCGGGACGCTGAGCTGGTGCGAGCCACAACTCAGGCCGTGACGGAACAGGTTATAACCGAACAAGAGGAATCAGCGGTATCTGACAATTCCATCGCCGTGCTGCCCTTCGTCAACATGAGTGACGACGCCAGCAATGAATACTTCTCCGACGGCCTGTCGGAAGAACTACTGAACCTGCTGGCGAAGATTCCAGAACTGCGGGTAGCGGCACGTACTTCGTCATTCTTCTACAAGGACAAGCTGGACACGATCACGCTGGCAGAAGTAGCGCAACAGCTGGGAGTCAACCACTTATTGGAGGGCAGTGTGCGCAAGTCCGGCAACCGGGTGCGCATCACGGTGCAGTTGATCAAGGCGGATGACGGGTTTCACCTGTGGTCCGAGACCTATGACCGGACCCTGGACGATATTTTCGTAACGCAGGACGAAATTGCTGCGGCCGTTGTTGATGAACTAAAAGTCACCTTGCTGGGCGCTATGCCCGAGCAGCGGGTAACCGACCCCGAGGTTTATGCTCTGTACCTGCAAGGCAGGCACTTCGCAAACCTCAAAAGCCAAGATAACCTGGAAAAGGCACAGTCGGTTTTTGAACAGGCACTGGCCATTGACCCGGAATATGCACCCGCCTGGGTTGCCATCAACATAGTTTATGGGGAACAAAATAAATACGGTTTCCGATCACCAGAACAGGCATTTACTTTATCCATGGCAGCAACGGAAAGAGCATTGGCGATCGACAGCAATTTGGCGGAAGCCTGGTCCAGCCTGGCGTATCTGAAGAGGGCCAGGTCAGACTGGGCCGGTGCCAAAACCGCCATTGACAAGGCCTTGGAACTGGAACCCAATAATTCGCTGGTTATTGGTTCGGCTGCAACGCTGGCGAGTGCTTTGGGACAGTTGGATAAATCCATTGAATTATTCGAGCAAAATACAAGGCTGGATCCACTGAGCTTATCCACCCTCAGGGCACTGGCAATACGTTATGGTGATGCCGGCCGCCATGACGAAGCTCTCGAAACATTCAACCGGATTTTGGCCTTCAAACCCGATTTCCCGGGAATACACTCAAATCTTGCAACGACTTATATGCTAAAAGGTGACGCTGAAACAGCATTGATTGAAATTAATAAAGACCCATCCTGGCATTGGTCTGCTTTCGTAAAGGCCAGGATTTTGTTGGCGCTGGGCAAAGAAGCGGAAGCTCACGAGGTGATCAGGCAATTGCTTGAAGGCCCTGCGAACTTGAAACCGCTAACAATGGCTGAAATGTATGCCTGGGCCGGTGAAAATGATCTGGCATTTGAATGGTTTGAAAAGGCGCGTCTGCAAAACTCTACGTCGTTCGCGGCGTTCCTGACATCGCCGTTTCACAGGAACCTGGTAGGCGATCCTCGTTATGCGCTTTTCGTGGAAAAAATTGGCTTGCTGGAAGCCTGGCAAGCCATGCCACCTGAATATGGTGGACCGGCCATCCCTCCAAGTTGAACTTCCACTTTTGGCCCAGGCTGTGTGAAAACACCTCAGACGCCTGACATCAGAAGTCAGCCTCAAATGTGGCGTGAAATGCTATTGACAAGCCCAGGAGCCGTGACTGCCACAACAAACAGCAACACCGATCTCAACTGAAATTTTCACGGCCTGAAATCAATCTTAAGAAGTTGTTTTTGAGTTATCACACAGCCTGGACCCGGTGCGGAACTTCAGGAATTATTCATTCTGGCCCACCAATTCCTCACATAAGGCCTGTACCCCGGGAATCACCCGGGTGATTGCAATGTCACCTTCAGCACCGGTAGCCGGCAGTGAGTAAGCCAATTGCGCATTGCTGCAATCGGTGAAGTCGAGGCTCATGGTACCTACGTTTGTTGTGCTGGGGGCTTGAGGGTCATCAAAACTACCACCGGTGGTCTCAAACACATCAATCTCGGCGATGGAACCCTCAAAACTGCCTTGTGCGGTCAGCCAACGTTGTCCGGATGCGGTGTCATCTCCGTAGGTAAACCAGGAGACAAAGATAAAATTGCCACCCTCCGGGTCGGGGTGGGCGTCAATAAAAAACCCCTGCCCCGGGGTGTTGGGGTCAAACCAGGCGCCATCCATGCCGGCGTTGATGTCCACCGCCTGCGGAGAGGTTCCGGCCAGGTCCTCACAGACATTGTCCGAACCGGGAATCACCCGCAGTAGGGGAAACTCACCCTGTAGTTTCTCCTCATCAAGGCTGTAAGTCATCAGACCCTGACCGCAGTCGTTAAAGCTCAAGGTGACTTCGCCGATCTGGGTGGTGGTGACGGCTTGAGGGTCGTCAAACTTGCCGCCCAGGGTTTCAAACAGGTCCAGTGTAGCTGTGTTACCGCTGTAATTGCCCTGAGCGGTGAGCCAACGCTGGTCGTTAGGATTGGCGGAGGCGGCATCGGTGTAGGTAAACCAGGAGATAAACATGAACTTTTCCGCAGGCTCCACATCAATGAACTGACCCTGGCCCGCGGTGGCCGGGTTGAACCAGGCACCTGCATGGCCGGCGTTGATGGTAAAGTCTTGGGTGCTTGATGTATCAATAAATACATACGCCGCCCCGGTATTTTCCTCTGAATTATCGCTCTGATCACCGTTGATGCCGGTGGCGTTGCTGTCCTCAAATTGGCCACTGACCACCAGCGTGTCACCGGAAATGCCCACGGAATGGCCAAAGCCGTCAAAAGCGTCGGTATTGGAGGCTTTGAGATAGGCCTGCTGGTTCCATGTCATGCCGTTGCGGTTAAATACATACGCTGCACCGGCAAATTCAAATGAATTATCGCTCTGATCGCCGTTGATGCCGGTGGCGTTGCTGTTCTCAGGGTAAGCACCGACTACCAGTGTGTCGCCGAAAATAGCCAAGGAAATGCCAAACATGTCACCAGCATCGGTATTGGATGCCTTGAGATAGGCCTGCTGGCTCCATGTCATGCCGCTGCGGGTAAATACATACGCCGCCCCGGCTTGAATCGCCGAATTATCGCTCTGATCACCGTTGATACCGGTGGCGTTGCTGGCCTCCAATTGGGCACCAATCATCAATGTGTCGCCGAAAATAGCCACGGAGGCGCCAAAATCGTCGCCTGCCCCGGTATTGGAAGCCTTGAGATACGCTTGCTGGCTCCATTGCTTTTCATTGCGTGTGAAGACATACACCGCCCCGGCATTTTCCGCTGAATTATCATTTTCATCGCCGTTAATGCCGGTGGCGTTACTGTCCTCCCCGCTTGCCCCGACCACCACCGTGTCGCCGGAAATGGCTACGGAAAAACCAAACAGGTCATGTTTATCAGTATTGGAGGCCTTGAGATAGGCCTGCTGACTCCATGTCATACCGCTGCGGGTAAATACATACGCTGCACCGGCAAATTCAACTGAGTTATCGCTCTGATCGCCGTTGATGCCAGTGGCGTTGCTGGCCTCAGGGTAAGCACCCACTACCAGTGTGTCGCCGGAAATGGCTACGGAAAAACCAAACAGGTCATGTTTATCGGTATTGGAGGCCTTGAGATAGGCCTGCTGATTCCACACCGTGCCGCTACGGGTAAATACATACGCCGCCCCGGCTTGGATCGCTGAATTATCGCTCTGATCACCGTTGATGCCGCTGGCGTTGCTGTCCTCTCTACGAGTACCGACTACCAGCGTGTCACCGGAAATGGCCACAGACAGGCCAAACAGGTCATCAATATCGGTATTAGAGGCCTTCAGATAGGCCTGCTGACTCCACACCGTGCCGCTGCGGGTAAAGACATACGCCGCCCCGGCATCTACTGCTGAATCATTATTTTGATCGCCGTTGATGCCGCTGGCGTTGCTGTCCTCATTGCGAGCACCGACTACCAGCGTCTCGCCGGATATGGCCACGGACCAGCCAAAGAAATCACCGCCATCGGTGTTGGAAGCCTTCAGATAGGCCTGCTGCTCAAAGCTGGGACCATTGCTGAGGGGATAGCTGGCATCGCTATCATCAATATTCAGGCTCAGTTGGCTGGCCGCCGATGTCAGTACCGCCAAACTCGCGAGGCTTAGCACAGCGAGCGTTGGGATTAGCTTGGGAGTATCGGCTTGCTCAGCGTTGCAATATTGTTTAGCCATTGCGTTCCCCCCCTCGGCTTGTTCCGGTAATCAAGCTATTAACATACTTGGGAGCATAGGAAGGATATATGCCCTTTGAGTATATAAGGAATTAAAGCTTTTTCCCAAAGTCCACTTTGTTGAACAACCGTTCATCTTGCTTCGATACCAACGGGAAAGTCGTGGAACATTGGGACGTTTTTCAGATCATCCCAGACAGAGCGGCAAACACGAACACAATGTTTTAGATCGGATACTGTCTGTAGGATCAAGTCCGGGCTACTACTCTTTTATCAATGGTGAGGCGCTGTGATTTCGGCTGCCGGCCCGAAAGCCACCAGGCGGGCGAGGAAGGTGTAGTCTGCTTCGGTGGCCATCAGGCCGATGAATACCAGCAGGCACAGCGGCGGCAGCAGAATGGCGGAAATCAAGGCCAGGCGCTCCCAGGCCATGTGCATGAAGATGCCGATAATTAATCCGGCCTTGAGCAGCATGAACAGGATGATCAGGGACCAGCGGAGCAAACCCTGCAGCTGAAAATAGTCCACCGCGTAGGAAAACGAGCTGAGCACGAACAGTAAAATCCACACCCCGAGATAAATTCCCAGTGGATGTTGTTGATGTCCTTCTTGGTGCGTTACTTCAGCTTGTGCCATGGTCAATGTCTCCTGCTTATCCTTGTTTCCTGAACAGGTCACCATAAATAGAAGAATGCGAAAATGAATACCCATACCAAGTCAACGAAATGCCAATACAGGCCGGTGATTTCCACCATTTCATAATTGCCCCCGCGGTGGCGGTCGTAGTACCCCGTGCCCACCCGCGTGGCAGTTACGATCAGGTAAATCACACCGGCCGTAACGTGCAGGCCATGAAAGCCGGTAATCATGAAGAAAGAAGAACCAAACTGTGCCGCACCCATCGGGTTGCCCCAGGGCCGGACGCCCTCATCCACAATCAACTTGGTCCACTCAAAAGCCTGCATGCCGACAAATGTCGCACCCAGAGCGGCCGTGGCCAGCATCAGCAGAACCGTTTTTTTCTTGTCCTTGCGGTAGCCGTAATTCACCGCCAGAGCCATCGTCCCGCTGGACGTGATCAGGACGAAGGTCATTATAGCGATCAGGATCAGCGGGATGGGCTGGCCACCGAAACTGAGCGCGAAAACTTCGCTGGGGTTCGGCCAGGCGACCGTGGTCGTCATCCTGACGTTCATATAACTTAATAAGAAGCAGGAAAAAATAAAGGTGTCGCTGAGCAGGAATATCCACATCATGGCCTTGCCCCAGGGCACCTGGAAAGCCTGCCTGTCATGCGACCAGTCGGTCACTACTCCTTTGAGGCCGGATGGGTCTGCCCCGATACCTGTGGAAATTGCCGGTGTTTCTTCTGTCATGCTCAGGTCCGCAACAACAAGGTGAACAGGGCCAGCCATACGATCAATAAGTAATGCCAGTAGATAGCGCACAGCGACACGCTGTGCAGTACTTTATCTTTTGCTCCAGTTTGCTTCATTCTGAAACCCAAAGAAACCAGGAACCACATGCCACCCAACAAGTGCAGGGCATGCAGGCCGGTGAACAGGTAAAAAAAGGCGTTTGCCGGGTTGTCAGCGGCGTAATATCCCGCTTTCACCATCTGATCCCAGGCGATCAACTGCCCGGCTATGAATGCCAGTGTCAGCACACCGCCCGCAATCAGTGAGTTGCGCATAGCGCTTGTTTTGTTCTGTTTGGCAGCGTTGCTGGCCATTTGCAAGGCCACGCTTGCCAATACCAGCACTGCCGTGTTGACCCACAGAATGCGTGGATCGGCCAGCACCTCCCAGTCCGGAAACTGACTCCTGGTGTAATAAGTGATCATGAACAGCGTGAATAAGCTGCTCACTACAGCCAGGAACAGGAACAAGCCCGTCCGATTGGCCGAATAGCCGTTCTCGAGCCTGTCGTGCAAACCTTCTATCTCCCCGGCGTGCTCCCAGGGCTTTTCGGTGATTTTGCTCAGAAAGCTCATGAATGTTCGCCTTCGCCTCCGTGGTAGCTGGCGTCTGATGTAGGCACGTCTTCCGGCGCCATGGTTTGCGGAATGTAGTCCTGCGCCGCGCCCGGCACGCTGTAGTCATAGGCCCAGCGGTAGACCAGCGGTAAATCCGGCCCCCAGTTGCCATGCTTAGGTGGCGTTTGCGGCGTCTGCCATTCCAGGGTCGTGGCCTTCCACGGGTTGCTGCCGGAGGGCTTGCCGTGGGTGCGGCTCCAGAACAAGTTGAACAGGAAGATCAACTGTACCAGTGACACGAACAGCGCGGCGACGGAGATGCCGGCATTCATCACTTGTGCCGAATCCGGGATGAAGGAGGTATCGCCCATCGTGTAATAGCGCCGCGGCAGGCCAAGGATGCCGAGGTAGTGCATCGGCAGGTAGATCGCATAAGTGCCGAACAGGGTGGCCCAGAAGTGAATCCGCCCCAGTCGGTCGTTCAGCATGCGGCCGGTGATTTTCGGATACCAGTGATAGATCGCGCCGAAAATAACCAGGATCGGGGAAACGCCCATCACCATGTGGAAATGGCCGACTACAAAATAGGTGTCCGACAGGGGCATGTCAACCACCACGTTGCCGAGGAACAGCCCGGTGATGCCACCATTGATAAAGGTGAAAATGAAACCGATCACGAACAACATCGGTACCGTCATATGGATGTCGCCACGCCACAGCGTCAGCACCCAGTTATAGACTTTCAGCGCTGTGGGTATCGCGATAATCAGTGTCGTGGTGGCAAAAAAGAAGCTGAAATACGGGTTCATGCCACTGACGTACATGTGGTGTGCCCAAACGATGAACGAGATGCCGCCGATAATCAGGATGGCCCATACCATCATGCGGTAGCCGAATATGTTCTTGCGCGCATGCACTGATACGAGGTCCGAGATAATGCCAAAAGCCGGCAGCGCGACGATGTACACTTCCGGGTGCCCGAAGAACCAGAACAGATGCTGGAACAGGATGGGACTGCCGCCGGTGTGTTCTGACACCTCTCCCATGGACAGTAGTGCCGGCATGAAGAAGCTGGTACCCAGCACTGAGTCCAGCAATAGCATAATGCAGGCCACCAGCAATGCCGGAAAGGCCAGCAGGCCAAGGATGGTGGCAACAAAAATGCCCCACACCGAGAGTGGCATGCGCATCATGGTCATACCGCGGCAACGCGCTTGCAGCACCGTTGTGACGTAATTCAGTCCGCCCATGGTGAAAGCCACGATGAACAATACGAGTGAGAGAAGCATCAGTACAATGCCGCCGTCGGAACCAGGCGTCCCCGGCAGAATGACCTGCGGCGGGTACAGTGTCCAGCCCGCCCCGGTTGGCCCACCGGTTATGAAGAAACTGGAACACAGCACCAATACCGAGAGCAGGTAGACCCAGTAGCTGAGCATGTTCATGTATGGGAAGACCATGTCGCGTGCACCGATCATCAGTGGGATCAGGTAGTTGCCGAAGCCGCCGAGCAGAATAGCCGTCAGCAGGTAGATCACCATGATCATGCCGTGCAAGGTGATGGCCTGGTAGTACTGATCAGGCGTAATGAAGGAGAGGGTATCCGGGAATCCCAGTTGCAGGCGCATGGCCAGGCTGAGCACCAGGGCCACCAGGCCAATGGCAATGGCGGTCAATGAGTACTGGATTGCAATGACCTTGTGGTCCTGACTCCAGATGTACTTGGTGACAAACGACCGGGGTTCATGCATGGGTTGTTCATGATCCCGGTCCGCTATTGCAACATACGCCATCAGATTACGCTCCAGTACATTTTGGACCCAAAACCTTCACAAGGTGTTGATGTAGGCCACCAGGTCATTGATGGCCTGGTCATCTCGTAAGACAACCATCATCAGGGTCATTTGCTTGCCATACAGATCCTGCGGGTGCGATCCGCGGATTCCCTGTTTGTAATTTTTTAGCTGCCGCGCAATGTACCAGTCGTTCGTGCCATTGAGGCGTGGTGCATTCAAGGCCCAAATGCCTTGCCCCTGGGCACCATGACAGGATTTGCAGGTAACGAAAATTTCCTCGCCTCTCACTGCGTCACCACTGATCGTTGACGGAGATTCGGTTTCTTCCAGTGAAGTGATATAAGCCACTACGTTGTCGATCGCTGCATCGTCAACCAGGACGGCCGCCATCGGCGCCATCTGTGCACCGAAAGTATCGCTGGCATTGCTGCCGCGTAATCCCAGCTGGAAGTTCTTCAATTGCCGCTTGAGGTACCAGCCGTGCTGGCCTGCCAGCTTAGGCGCGTTGAGCATCTCGTTACCTTCACCCCGGGCGCCATGACAAGCGCCACACACCGGGTACAGGCCCTGTCCAGCCACAGCGTCTGGCGCGGGGCGTGCCAATACTTCGGCAAAAGTCGGGTAGCTGTCCAGCCAGTCATCGAAAGCGGCCTGTTCATCGACCACGACTGCACCGCGCATCGCGAAATGTCCGATGCCGCAGAGCTCTTCGCACAGAATGTCGAAGCGGCCGGTGCGCGTAGGCGTCAACCAGACATAAGGCGTCATGCCGGGAATCAGATCCATTTTAACGCGGAACTGCGGCACGGTGAAATTGTGCAACACGTCCTTGGAACGCAATACGAATTTGTAGGGCGTATCGAGGGGTAAGTGAAGCTCGCCATTGGCGACCAGCACGTCATCCAGACCAGCCGGGTCGTCCGGCTTCATACCGAAGGGGTTGTCCACACTCATCTGACCCACAGCGACCTGGCCGAGTACGCCATCCTCACCGGGGAAACGAAAACTCCAGTGCCATTGCTGGCCAACCACTTCGACCACTTTGGCGTTATCCGGCACCTTGACAACCAGGGCCAAGGCCCACAGACCGGGCGCCAGAATCGCAACGACACCTACGGTTGTGACGATGGAGAGCCACCATTCAATTTTTGTGCTTTCCGGCTCGTAATGCGCCTTGCTGCCCTCACGGTGACGGTATTTGATCACCACCCAGACGAGGAACCCGTTGAGGGCAATATAAACGACTCCGGTGACTACAAACGTGAGAGTGAGGTTGCTGTCAAGCAAAGACCAATTTGAAGCAAGGGGGGTTAGCCACCAGGGACTCAGGAAATGAAAAAGGACAGTGATTACGATCAGTACAATAAGTCCAACAGCCATTGCCATATTCAGTTCCTTCTTGAGGTTGTCTTAGTCGTAGGCTTGATCGACTTTTCTCGCGCGTTTTTTACGTAGCACCCGGCTAAATGGGTTGATAAAATGGCGGTCAGTGGCCACATGCCTAGCTTCGGGGTGCTTATTGTTCATCATGGCTTTCACATCCTCGCCATGACCCTTGGGTACGTAAATCAGCAGCAAGTAATTGCCGGCCTCGATATCATCATGAAAACGATTAAGTTTGCGGTTTTCGCTGTCTATGCCGATAAGTCCGCCGACCCAGGCGCCGAACAGGGTTGCCACAACGACCAGGAAAAAATAGACTACGCCCGGTGTTTCCGGACCGAATGGCTGCAAAAACATCACAGCACCCGCGCCCGCAACACCGGCCATGAAACCAAGATTGGCACCGATAAACCCATCTCTCAGCAGGTCATGAGTTTCCAACCAGTTGGCTGAATGAAGGTGTTCTTTCTTCAGTCCTGCCGCGTCTTTAGAGATGACATGGACGAACCAGTCGGCGATACCAAGGTCTATCAGGTCGTCGGAAATTTTGTGCGTGCTAAGCAAAGAGGGAGCAAGATAGTACATGCATTTCATAGTTCAACCCCGCGCGTTTAGCCAGCTCTTATGGTCTGGACAAGTAGTTATTTCAAATTTGTTTTTTACTGATTAATCGGGTTATTTTTTCTAGTCCGAAACAGAAACCCGAATTGTGAGCGAGTGTCTCACATTTATTTGGGCTTTAAAAGTTTTCATCGGATGAACCACCTGATTGCCAAGCGGGCTCCTGTGTAGGAGACTCTTGGGGATCGATTCTTATGGCTAAGTGATCATGTTATACAGCGCAGTCGCAAACTTGTTGATGCTCGTGCACTTCTGCTTCATTCTGTTCGTGATTCTGGGTGGATTGTTGTTGTTTTGGTGGCCCAGGCTTGTATTCGTTCATTTACCTACTGCCGCCTGGGGCGTGATGATAGAACTCAATCACTGGATATGCCCGTTGACGCCCCTCGAGCAGAGCATGAGACATGCAGCAGGGCAGGATGGCTACACCGGCGGATTTATTGACCATTATATCAATCCGCTGATCTACCCTGAGGGGTTGACTCCCCAAATCCAGCAAGTACTGGGGTTTTCCCTGCTGCTGCTGAACGTCGTAATATATGGAATATGGTTACTGCAGCGCTTTATCGTTCGCAAGCGGGCAGGGTAGATACAAGTTGAAGCGGAGATAGCGGATGGATCCCTTTTCCACTTCTGTTGCGAAGCGGTCCAACCAGAACTTGATGCTTGCCAGGTCAAAACCCGCCAGGTCGAAGGCTGGAGCCTTGCCGTTGACCAGGACGCCAGCGCCCAGCAGCAGCAGTTTGCGTTTCAGCATCCGGACAAGGCTGATCAGGCCGGCGCTTTCATCTGCCATTGTCTGAATTTTAAATCCTGCTGCTGCGAACATTTCCAAGTAGGTTTCCTGGTCCACTGCATCAGCGAGGCAGGTCCAGGGGGCGAGGACCCCGGCAATATCTTCGGGCAGGGCGCCGCTGGTGGCCATGTCCGTAATGGCCAGTTTGCCGCCAGGTTTCAATACGCGTCTGATTTCGGCCAGCACGGTTTCGCGCTCACTAAACAGGCTGAAGCTGCATTCGGCGATCAGGCCATCGAGTTCTGAGTCATTGAATGGCAGTTGGTGGGCATCGGCCTGGTAGAACCGGACGGTGGTTTGATCGGCGCCCATTCGCTGGACGGCCCGTTCAATATTGGCGGCGCTGATATCGACTGCGCTTACCACAAAATCATAATACCGGGCGAGCATTATTGCCGTCGTACCAGTGCCGCAGCCGAGGTCGGCAATTGCCGCACCGGCCGGAAGGTTCATCGCGGCAACCGTCCTGTTGGTGAGTTCTTCGCCGCCCGGGTGGAAAATATCCTCTGCCAGGTGGCGGACCCAATCCTGCTCATAGAAAGCGGAGCAGCAGGACGAGGACTGCGCTGTACTTGGTATCGCACGATCAGGCTTAGTGATTGGCGCCACTCGAATTTTCCTCGTCTGCCAGTGTATTCAGCGACCAGTCATAGATCCGGTAGCGGGTGCGGTATTTCTTGTCTTTCGCGGCCTGCAACTGCGCATAGAGCCCGGGTTCCGAGTACTGTTGCAGGTAAGCATGGATGTCTTTTGGGAAGTCCTTTTTGTACCACTTGAAGATACTCGACAGGTACAGTTCCTCACCTTCTATCGATACATTTTCCTGTTTATTGATGAATTCTCGCGCTGCTTCATCGAGCTGCTCATCGGTCCATTCCCAGGGCCGCAGCACTGGGCAGGATTCGCTGGCGCAATTCAGGGCAAAATGCAGTCGCGGATCCTTCTGATTTCGCAGCACTTCTTTCTCGAGCTTGTAAAGATTGGTTTTTTCCCCCCCTACCACGACTTTGCGATCATAAAAAAAGCCCTTTCCCGGAACCACCCTGGAAGTGATGGAAATTTTCACATCGCGCACACTTTCCAGCGGCCAGTATTCCAATACGCCCCGCAGCACCAGAGTGTTGTAGGTGTTGATCCAGTAGCTGCGTTGCGCGGCTTTGGTGGGAAACAGCTGTGGATGACTGACCGGGCTGACCCTGGCGATCAGGGCCACCTGGCGGTCCAATGCGGCCAGATCCTCCGGCGAATTTTTCCAGGACTCGTAATCAACTCTTTCACCTCCATCGACGGTGTATTTCCTGACCAGTTCAAGAAAAGGCTTATCTGAATACACGAGTTCCTCCACCTTGGCCACCGCGGTTGTGGAAAAAACGAGTTGTACCAGGAGCAGTGCCAGGACTGCGGCGATGAAAAAAGTACTTGTTTTCATGCATTGAGCACCCTGATGCCAGCCAAAGGACCAGCCGCCATGCGTGGCCGGTTGATCGCGTTGAATTCGCAGAACGATACGGGATTGCCGTTCTGGTCGAGAATGTGGACACAACACTGGTCTATCCGGTCCTGGTCATAGGTCCAGGCGTCCATGAATGGTTTGATGCTGATGGTGAGCAGATTGTCCCACAGCTTGCCGTCGCCGGATTGAAGCTCTATGAGGACTTCCAGCAGGCGGTCAACCTCGGCATCATCCAGGTCTTGCAACACGCCCTCGATATGCCCGTCCGAGGTGATCCAGTGAATGGCTTCGCTGATGGCCTGCGGGCCATTGATCGTGTCAGTGAATGCTTCGATCAGTCGCCGGGATTCATCGCTGTCCCAGGATTCATAGCGGGGAAAATAGCGGGAAACCGGTAGCAGGCCACTATCGGTTCTAACCGCCACTGCCAGGCCGAAGCAGTTGGGATCCGAGCAGGGTATGGGGACAAAATCCTGCGCTGAGAACACGCTGAACTGATCACAGATCAGTCCCACTGTATCTGCCAGCGTAATTCGATCCTGGCGCCGGGGGTTGTCGTAACGGCCGGAATACATGGCGGGCTGGATAACGACATTCTTGAGCGCCGGATTTTCTACAGCCAAGCGCACAAAGTCACCCACCTCATGGTCATTGATACCCCGGGTCAGGGTCATTACCGGGTGAATGTTGATGCCCTGGGCCTGGCAGTTATCCAGGGCACGGCGCTTGATGTTGAGCAGGTCTTTGCGGCCGCGCAACGCCGCATAAGTGCTGTCCTCGAAACCATCAAATTGCAGGTACACAAAGACCTGATCCCCGGCGCGCCTGCTCATACAGTTTGCCAGGCGTTTGGTGAAGGCCGGCTGGGCCAGTTTGATGCCGTTGGAATTGATGCAGACCTGGTGGAAGCCACGCTCGAAAAGCAGGTCGACCATGTCAAAGAACCGGGGGTGAATGGTGGGCTCACCGCCGGATAACTGGATCATGTCGGTTCCGTGCTTGCCGCCAGCAACCAGTTGATCCACCTGGCGGGTAAATTCTTCCAGGCTCATCATTTCTGAATGCATCGGCGAGGAACCGGCATAGCAGGTCGGGCAGCTGAGATTGCAGCGCTCGGTAATCTCGATCAGGATCGTACAGCTGTGCTGGGTCCAGGGCGCCGAATTTGCAGACTTTGAAATTTCTGTCGCCGGCACGCTGCAACTGCTGCCGCAACAGGATGTGTCCCGGACCCGACGCGCAGAGGGCTCGTAGTAATGTTTGATGTCCGAGGAAAGAAGGGCAGAAAATTGGCCATGCCGGGTGCAATTTTTGTCCATCCAGACTTCGCCGTGGCGCTCGAACACTTCTGCATCAACCGGTTCCAGGCAATGGGGGCAGATACTGGTGGTGTCTTTAATTTTTCTGCCCTGGCCAAAGGAATCGGATAGACCGGGGGATGACCCGGTTTCCTCAGGTATGTTTTCCAGGGTGGGGCTGTCAAAATTCATCGGCAGGCAAACTCCACGGTGCAATAATCCAGTGTATGGATTAATAGACCAAGAGTCAGGAGGAGATATTTCAGTGGGTGCATCCGCATACGACTGAAAAATCCAGGATCGCGCTGGTAACGTTTATCAGGGCCATTAATTCACACTTTCAAGCCCTTCAGCACGATGTCGGAATAACCGACCAGGCCCACGATCCTGTTGTTATCGATCACTGGCGCTCGGGACAGACCGAAGTTGTCGAACAGCCTGGTGCAGTAACGGATGTCCATCTGCGGGTCCACGGCTACAACCGGTTTGGACATGATTTCATAAATGCTTATCCGGTCCGGTGACAAGTTCGGGGCAAGCACCCGAACTGCGATGTCACGGAACATTACCACGCCGTACTCGTCGTCTTCGTGCCGTTTGTCCACGACCATGGTATGCGTTTCCGGATACTTGAGTGATTTCAACGCTTCTGAGACGGTCATCATGCCGTCGACGATATCCACTTCGGTTTTCATGACTTCGCTGACGCGGATAATTTTTCTTTTTTCGAGATTCATATCTGGTCCTCCAAGGCTTCGGTTAAAGCCGAAATCTGGTGCCGGACACCGATGGCGTCCTCCACGTTGAGTTGAAACGTGATGCCGGTACCCGGTGATTCGTCGAATTCACCGGCTGCGGCCACTTCCTCCAGGATGTGACGGCTCAAACGTTCCTCGACCAGCATCAAAAGCACATCGACCTGGGCGTTGATGCTGAGCCCGAGAAACGTTTTGGTCGGGGTGATACCCTCGCCGCGGGCCTGGTTGAGCACGGTGGCGCCGGTGGCGCCCGCGTCCCGGGCAGCCTTGAGGACAGCGTTGGTTTTGGTGTCTTCGACCATAACGATGATCAGTTTGAAATGCATAAAAATTCCTCCTAGTGGTCGTTGTTTTCTTGCGTTCGGGTGTTCCCATTGTATTTGTGTGCACTGCGCGCACTCAATTGGGCGTATGCCATGACCGCGATAATCGGGAACAGGCTGGCGAAAGCAATCAGGCCGAAGCCGTCAATCAGGGGACTGCGGCCGGGAATGGTCGCCGACAGCCCCAGGCCCAGCGCCGCTACCAGCGGTACGGTTACCGTGGATGTCGTTACGCCGCCGGAATCGAAAGCCAGCGGAATAATTGTTTTCGGTGCAAAGGTCGTTTGGATGATGACCAGCACGTAGCCGGTGATGATGTACCAATGCAGCGGTGTCCCGGTGACGATGCGGAAAGCTCCCAGCGTCACGCCTACCGCCACGCCTATGGCCACTGCGAAGCGCAGACCGTTGACGCTGATCGTGCCGCCCGATACCTGGCTGGCCTTGATGGCGACGGCGATCAGGGACGGCTCGGCGATGGTTGTCGCAAAACCGATGGCGGCGGCGAAAGCATAGATCCAGTAGTAGTCGGTCCAGTCCGCCTGTGCCGGGATGACGGCACCCACACCATGGATAAATTCCGGCGCTGTGAGTTGTTCCGCCATCAAGCGGCCGATCGGGAACAGCGCCAGGTCCAGGCCTTCCAGGAACAGTGCAAGGCCCAGGATGACGAACACCATGCCGGTTAGTACGCGCGCAGGGTTATTGACCGGCTTGCGCAGCACAAAATACTGGAAACCGAACAAGATGCCCAGGATGGGCATCACGTCGCGCAGCAACAGCAGCAGGGTTGAGCCGAAATCGTGCACCGCGCTCATTAAATCAACATCCCGTAGGCCATGACGAAAATCATCGGCGTCAGTACCGCCAGGGCAATCATTCCGAAGCCGTCCAGCATGGGGTCGCGGCCGCGGATACTGCTGGCGAGCCCGACACCGAGCGCGGTAACCAGTGGCACCGTCACGGTGGATGTCGCCACACCGCCGAAGTCATAGGCGACACCGATAATTTCCGGGGGGGCGAACCCGGTCATGATTACCACGCCGATATAGCCGCCGATGATCAGGTATTGAACGGGCCAGCCCTTCAGTATCCTGAATACGCCGATCAACATTGCCACGCCGACGGCCAGGGCCACGGTCAGACGCAGTCCCAGCGCGTAGCTGGCCTGCGAGTCTTCGTTGTTGCTGATCATGCCGCCCGCGGCGGCAACCTCCGCCGCCTCATCGCTTATTACAATCAGGGCCGGTTCGGCCATGACAGTACCGAAGCCCAGCATGAAAGCGAACAGGAACAACCACCATAGCTTGCCAGCGCGTACGAAGTTGAATGCCAGGTCCTCACCAAGCGGGAAAAGCGCCATCTTCAGGCCCTGGATAAAAAGCGTCAGGCCCAGTATCACCATGAATATACCGGCCAGCAACTCCGCCACATTGGGCAGTGGCTGCTGCAACACGGCAAACTGGAAGAACGAGACCACCAGGATGATGGGCAACAGGTCCATGAAGCTGTCGCGCAGCGAGCGGAGCGGCTGCTTCAGGAGTGCGATCATTGTGGCTTGGCTTTTGGCATTTTTTTACCAGCCTACAGTTGCTTTAGGGCCTGTCAAGTTTCAATAGGTGCTAGCAACCGGTCAACTGCGATCCGTAGTTGCGCGGCCCAGTATGGCGCCCGCCGGGCTGCCTTTTGGTAGTGCTTGAGTTCATCGTAGTTCTCTGACTGCCTGGCGCGATAGGCCGCTGCGGGGATTGCGCCCCGGCTGAATACTACCTGGCCGGAATGATCTGCCAGGAACAGGCCCGGCGTGCCTTTAACCCCCCAACTTTTGGCAACCTCCTCGCTGTGCAGGATCAGCATGAAGTCGTATCCCCGCTCCGCCAGGTAAGCGGCTGGGTCGTCATCATCCATGAAGTTGAGGGCCACGACCTGCACTCGCCCGTCGTACTCGTCGACGATACTTTGCAGGTGCGGCATTAATGCCTTGCAGTACGGGCACCAGGTGGCCCAGAACAGAATGATCGTGGGGCCATCCAGGCTTTGGGGATAGCGAAAAACTTCCCCGCCGGATTCGGTAATTACAAAGCCCGGAGGCTGCCAGTCGAACTGTGGCGTCGAGTGGACTGGATCGCAGGAAGCCAGGCCTGTGGTCATGAGGACGAGCAGTACACGCCTTGTCCAATAATATTGCTTTTGCGTTTGCATGCATTTCCTGACCGGAAAGCGGCCGGGTTTCATTCACATTTATCGTGTTTTCACATTACCAGGCTTGTTAGCAGGCCCTGCTGTGGTCACTGCCCAGGTGATGCGATGTGCGGGATGTTCTGGCGGCGCGCCCATTCGTTGATGACATCGATGTAGTCAGTCTTAATGGCCTGTAATTCCGCCTGCCGCTCAGACCACTCGGCCTTCAGGTCCGCGAGCCGCAACAAAGCTCCTGCCGTTACCGGTGCACCGGTAGTATCGATGACATCCAGCAGGAAACGGAGCTGTCCGGCCAGCATAGTCTCCCAGGCATCCTCGTCCTCGTAGGTCTGGTGCAACACCTGGATGATCTTCCCGTCCCAGGCGGTGATGCGCTCGAGGGCGGTGGCGCCGGTCTGCTGCAAGTCCTGGTCCTCGGGGTGCTCCGTCATCAGCGCTTCGATTTGGCGATGCGCCTGGCGTGCCACATCCAGGCTGCTCAGAGCGTCGTCGATCAATGAGCCTACTTCTGCCAGGCGACCAGACCAGAACCGGATCTCCTCGTCCGTGGCGCTGATGCGTCGATCCAATTTTACTGAAAAAGCCACCGTCTGTACCGAATCACCGATGGAGAGCCGGGCGCTGTAATTGCCCGGTGCTACACGCGGACCGTCGAAACCCGCGAACAAGGTGATATTTTCGATGCAGTTAAGGCCTTGGTGTTTCATGTCCCAGGTCCACTTGTTCAGGCCCTTTTCAGTGGCAGGGTATTTGAGTTCGAACGGCAGCCGGGGATCCATGTTGCTGATCTTGCAGCGCTCGAAGTCGCCTTCCTCGCTGGAATAACTACGTACGACTTTGTCGGCACTGTCGAGTATCTCGATGGTGAGCGATTCTTCTGTCTGATCGTCCAGGTAATAATAAAGCGGTACACCGCGTTCCGGGTTGGCGCCTTCGAATGCACCTGCTTTGCCACTTTTGGGGATCAGCTCAGCTGTGCCTGGTGTGAACACGTGCAGGGGTTTGCCCGAGAATCCGCCGGCTGCCTGGCGCACTACGAACAGGTCGTCCAACACCCAGAAACCGCGCCCCTGGGTGGCAGCTACCAGCTTGTCTTGGCGCAGGGAGAGGTCGGTAATGGGCACCGGCGGCAGGTTGAGATCGAGGGACTCCCAGTCTTCACCGTCGTTGAAGGACACGAACATGCCCAGCTCAGTGCCCGCATAGAGCATGCCCGGATGCGATGGATCTTCGCGCACCACACGTACAAAAGCATCCTGCGGCAGGCCCTCATCGATGCGTAGCCAATGTTTACCGTAGTCGGTGGTCTTGTAGATGTATGGTTTGAAGTCATTCAGCTTGTAGCCGGTAACTGCGAGGTAGGCCGTGGCCTTGTCGTGGGGGCTGATCTCAATGGCATTAATCATGGCCTCGCCCGGGTGTTTGGGAGAGACATTTTCCCAATGGGCGCCGCCATCGCGCGTGAGGTGCACCAGGCCGTCGTCACTGCCGACCCAGATCAGGTTTTCCTCGTGCGGTGATTCCACGATGTAGAAAATCGTGTTGTAGAACTCGGCGCCTACATTTTCAGGCGTCAGGGGGCCACCGTTGCGGCCCTGTTTTTCCAGGTCGTTGCGGGTCAGGTCGGGGCTGATTTCGGTCCAGCTTGTGCCACGGTCGGTACTCCTGAGAACCACCTGCGTGCCGTAATAGATGATCGATGGATCGTGCGGTGAAACGGCGACTGGTGCATTCCAGTTGCTGCGGTATTTCAGGTCGCGCGAATCCTTGCCATAGACTAATTCCGGGAAGGGAATAATGGAACGGGTCAGCCGGGTCGAGTGATCATACTCGGTCAATGTGCCGTTAATGGTGGTGGCGTAAATCAGCGTGGGATCGTCCGGGTCGAAAGCAATATGCGCACTTTCGCCACCGCCCACGGCAAAATAATCCTCTACTCCGATTCCCTTGTAGTAACTCTGGCTGGCGATCGCGACGGTGGTGTTGTCCTGTTGGCCACCGTAGATCCGGAAAGGCGATTGATTGTCGGTGCTGATGCGGTAAAACTGCGCCGTGGGCTGGTTCATGATGCTGGACCAGGTTTCGCCGCCGTCAAAGGTCACGGTTGCGCCACCGTCGTTGCCGTTGATCATGTTCTTGTTATTGTGCGGGTTGATCCAGTGATCGTGGTGATCGCTGTGTGGCGTGGTCATTTTTTCCCAGGTCTTGCCGCCGTCGACCGACTTCATCATCGGCACGTTCAGCACGTAGACGGTATCCTCGTCCACCGGGTCGGCCGTGATGTGGATGTAGTACCAGGCGCGCGAGTGCAACACGCGGTGGCCATTGATTAGTGACCAGGTTTCGCCACCGTCGTCGCTGCGCCACAAGCCGCCCTGTTCAGGCTCGGCCTCGATGATGGCGTAGATCCGGTCCGGATTGCTGGCTGACACGTCGACCCCGATCTTGCCGATCATTTGCGGTAACCCGCCGCTGAGTTTCTCCCAGGAATCGCCACCATCAGTGGACTTATAGATACCGCCATCGGTGCCGCCGGAGTGGATGAACCAGGGTTTGCGGCCATGGTTCCACAGGGCTGCATACAGGATTCGCGGGTTGCTCGGATCCATGCTGAGATCTGTTGCACCCGTATTGGCGCT
>JADFKH010000016.1 GCA_022565025.1 Pseudomonadota bacterium | reverse complement strand
ACCATTGCATTTGAGCTGATACTGATTTTCCGGATCACTGGAAAAAGGACTGGGAAATAGCCAGTGCCGATCACTGGTAGCTGCTAGTACTCCGTCAAGTTAATATTGATGAGTTCAGCGAGTGAAAGCCAGCAAACAATGGTAAATAAGTATCCAGGCAGCCATTATGCTGATTTTTTTTTGCACAGTTTTCTCGCACTCGACCGTAGCTGGTGCTACAGTAGTAACAGGAAATGGATTTCCTGGAGGATAATTGTTATGGAAAACACTCGCAAATCAACGGCATCCGCCGCTGTGAGTGCTGGGCAAGACCCCGAAAAAACCAATGTGGAATTCGAAGATGCGTTTATCGCATACATGGATAATTCAACTGAGGGGTCAGAGTTACAACCTGCACAGCAACAAAAAAACCTGACGACTTCGGCCAAGGCACTGGACCGGTGGTTCAAAGAACGCCAGAAGAGCCAAGGTGCACCCCGCCTGTTGGAAGTGCCCAATGAAGTGCTCGTCTCCAATGGTGGACCTTTGCAGATTACCGGCAATATCACCTTGGTTCACGAGGACGGAAGGGTTCAATACGCTAACCACCTGAGCCTGTGTCGCTGTGGACATTCCCGTTCCAAGCCGGTGTGTGATGACCAGCACGTGGACATGGAGTTTCTCAATTCGGGCAAAATCTTCGAAGTTTCGGAAATTGCAGCATCGTCACGTCCGAGCAAGGTCACTTTCTCCTGCATCAAAGACGGACCCATCACATTTCGTGGTCGTATAACGCTGCACAACCAGTTCGGACAGGAATGTGTGAAAATGCGCGGATCGTTGTGTCGTTGCGGTCAATCGGCAAGCAAACCTTTCTGCGATGGTTCTCATTCCCGGGTGGGTTTCAAGACAGGATAAAGTGAAGTGATTGCGTAGAACGGTCATGGGCGGCACAATCAGCCTATGGATGTATTTCGCGTCTTCCAGATCGAAGCTGCTCATCGGCTTCCCAATGTCCCGCGTGGGCACAAATGCGCACGCCTTCACGGGCATTCATTTCGCATAGAAATTCACATCAGCGGCCCTGTTGGCGAGGAATCCGGCTGGGTAATGGATTTTGCCGACATTCGAAAGGCCTTTCAGCCGCTGTTCGACCAGCTCGACCACTATTGTCTCAACGACATCGAGGGCCTTGAGAACCCGACCAGCGAAAACCTTGCAAAATGGATCTGGTTACGCCTGAAACCCGATCTGACGCAACTTTCAAAAGTCGTGGTAAAGGAAACCTGTAACGCGGGCTGCATCTATACCGGCCGGTAAGAAAAAAAACCAGACAGAAATCTAGTGCAGTGGCACGCTCCTGCAATTCAGTGATCCACGCCACCTGGACCGTGCGCATGGCCGTGGGCAATTTCCTCTTTGGTAGCGTCCCTGACAGCGCTGACTTCCACTTCGAAGGTCAGCACCTGGCCAGCCAGTGGGTGGTTGGTATCAACATCCACATTGAATCGTCCGACCTTGATGATAGTGACCCGGACCGGCCCCTTCTTGGTCTGTAAGCCAACAACCTGACCGGGCTTCAACTTCTTTGGTAATCGGAAATGCTTGGATGAAATGCGTTGGAATTTCGCCTCGTCTTTCTCTCCATAGGCATCGGCGGGCTCAATCGTCACTTGGAATTCGTCGCCCACTGACCTGCCGACCATGGCGCTCTCCAGGCCGGGAATAATGTTGTAGGCGCCGTGAAGATATGTCATTGGTTCCTTGTCCCTTGTTGTTTCGATTTGCTTACCGTCCTGATTGGTCAGGGTGTAGTGAAATGAGACGGCCTTCCTGTCCTGGATGTTCATGGCTGTTTTCCGCTTTCCATGGAGTTCACGCACTGGGTAGACTATTCTTCATCTTCGTTGCGGGGAGGTGCATCCGCGGAGACCGTAATGGTGATTTTATCTGACATGACGGGTGGTTCGTGAGGGGTATGCATATAATCGGCGAATAATAGCTGCAGCGTATGTTCACCTTCGCTAAGAGTCAGTTCGGCTTCAGTCTGACCCTTTCCGAAGTGACGAATATGGTCTGTAGCCGGCAGGGGCAGATTCATGTCGGGCATTTCAATCGCATCGATCAGCAGGTGATGATGACCCGTGTTGTCAATCATCGATCCCGCTGGCGCGATACCCATTCCGCTGACCAGGAACTTGACGGTAAATGTGGGAGGGACGAGGTCTCCATCCTGGAGTGCCTTAAAAGAAACACTGGCTCCTTCGGCAGAGGGTGAGGAATGGGTACCAGTGACAGCGAATTTATCTGTCGCCTCGTCAGCCGAACCAGCAACAGCTCCCAGCATCAGTAACAGCGGGGAAAGTATCAGGTGCTTGAATTTCATCTTAGTCCTCCGTTAGTGAATGACGAGTATGGCCTGACTCTGGTCAATGCGCTAGCGCGCAGGTTGCACCAATCTTCCCGGTTCATCTTCATGTCACTACGAATCCTTCCCAAAGGGGGTCATCATCCGGATCAACGGTGATGACATTATGCCCGTAAACACGGGCCCAGCCTTCGATGCTGGGTACGATGGCAGCGAAATTCCCAACCCGCGTTACAGCCTCGATCCGGCCGGTGAACTGGCTGCCGATATAGCTCTCGTGTACAAAAATATCACCTAGCGATAATTCCCCGCGTGCGGCCAGTTGGGCCATGCGCGAGGCAGTCCCGGTCCCGCAGGGTGAACGGTCTATGGCAGCGTCCCCGTAAAATACCGCGTTGCGGGCATCCGAGTCCGCTTTGAGCGGTTTGCCTGCCCACAGGATGTGGTTCATCTGTGACAAGCGGTCGTCATCCGGATGGGGAAAGCTGTAAAGCGCGTTGATCCGCTGCCGTAGCAGTGGACTCAGACGCACGATATCAGCAGCTGTCAATTGATCAAGGTCCCGGTAGATTTCCTGCGGCTCGATGATCGTATAAAAATTCCCCCCATAGGCCACGTCGAATTTCAGAGTTCCTCCCAGTTCTGGACAATCCACCTCCAGTCCTGAGGAGTGCAGGAAAGAAGGAACATTGGTGAAACGGACAGAACGAACCTTACCGCCTTCTTCAGTGTAGTGGGCAGTAACCTTGCCGGCAGGTGTCTCGAGATCCAGGCGCCCGGGCGTACGCGGGCTGACCAGCCGGTTTTCTATCGCGATGGTTACCGTTCCGATGATGCCGTGTCCACACATCCCCAAGCAGCCGGAAGTCTCAATGAACAGTACAGCGATATCGCAGTCATCGCGATTGCTCGGGTACAGGATGCTGCCTGACATCATGGCGTGACCTCGCGGCTCGAACATCAGCGATGTCCTGATCCAGTCATATTCCGCCAGGAAGTGCTGGCGTCGCTCGAGCATGGTGTCACCTTCGAGCTCGGGGCCACCCCGGTAGACCAGGCGTACCGGATTACCGCAGGTGTGAGCGTCGATGCAATGAAAAGTGGCTTTTTTTCCGCTCATCTTTATAAGCACTGCCTCATCATTGGCTGATGGCCTTCGCCTGGTTGCGGAACCGGCTGATGGAGAAAGGCAAAAGGTCGATGCCGGGATCTTCAGCAAAGACCAGCTTGGAGATGATACGCCCGGTGGTCGGGCCCTGGGTCAGGCCATAATGGCCATGGCCAAATGCACACAGAACGTTTTGCTGGCCAGGCAGAGGTCCAAGCACCGGCAGAGAATCGGGAAGCATAGGACGCTGCCCCATCCATTCGGTGATCTCTTCACCGTCAAGATCCGGTACATAGTAACGTGCATTTTGCATCAGCGACTTCGCTCGCCGGTAATCCGGTTTGGTATCCAGGCCGGCGAATTCGGCTGTTCCGGACACCCGCAGACCAGCCCGCATCGGTGTCAGCAGCACATGGCGGGATGCCGACATGATGGGGTGGTGTATTTCCAGGTTCGGCTTCGCGACCATGCTGTGGTAGCCCCGCTTGGAGATCAACGGCACCTTGTACCCCAACTGCCCGATCACGGCGTTGGACCACACGCCTGCTGCAATAACCAGCCAATCAGCCTCCAGGGACCGGCCAGATTCGGTCAGCAGCGAGACACCATCCGCATTGGCCGAGACCGTACGGACACGGTCGTGCAGCCAGCTTGCACCACGCTCAAATGCTGCATCCGCAATCCGCTGGGTAACTGCACCCGGATCAATAAGGTGTTGCCATTCTGGCTCGAAGACAGCAATACCTTCACCCAGATGGATGCAAGGTTCCAGTGCGGTGAGTTCATCGCGGGTCAGCCTTTGCCAGGGAAAGCCGAGACGCTCCCTGAACTCATATTTCCACTGGTCCCTGGCAAAATCCTTTGCTGTGTCGTACAGCAGAATCATCCCGCGCGACTTACGCAGAGCTTCGCCGCCTGTTTCTGCAAGGATGTGGTCGTAATCATCAATCACATTGTTCATCAGCGTAACCTGTGCGCGAACGATCTGCGCAACACGATTTGCTTTTCCGGCACGCCAGAAATGATACAGCCACGGCATCGAAGGCAATAAATACGACCAACGGATGCGCATCGGCCCATGCGGATCGAGCAGCCAGCCGGGTACTTTACGGATGGCTCCAGGGTGGGAAAACGGGAATACAGCAGATTTGCATATGCATCCGGCGTTACCGAAACTGGCCCCCTGGCCCGGCCGTTCGGAATCAATGAGTGTTACCTTGGCGCCTTTCATGACCAGGTGCCAAGCACAGGACGACCCCACGATTCCTGCACCGATAACGACACAATGGGGCCTCTTTTTTACCATCCTAGTCCATGCGGACCACGCTGGAAACCATTCTTTCCAGCACCGCGATTCTTCCATCCGATGCCTTTTGGGCGCCTCGGAATTCACGTCTCGCGATCAGGCGGGCCATCTTGGAGCTGGCGGAGATTGAATCGGTCAATTGCATCCCCTGACGGTGGAAAAACAATAAACGACGGCAGTGACTGCGCAGGGGCGATACGGCAGCTGCCGCAAAGGGATTGCCGGCGCAGGAATTGAGCAACTCGTCCAGTAAGTGGACCTGCTTCATGAACTCTTCAAAAAGGTCGTAGGTAGCGGTGAGTTCCCTGGAGATTGCCGCAAGATCGCCACGTTGCGCGTCTTTTGCATTGAGGGACGCCCGGTAAATGATCAGGCGCTCCAGGGGTTTTCGCGCTTCGAGTATGTGCAACATATTGGAACGGGTAACGGCTGTCACCATCAGACCCCTGCGGGGTATGACGTGAAAAAACTCTTGGTATGCCAAGCGCTGAATCGCTTCACGGACAGGGGTTCGCCCATACCCGGTCATTGCGATCAGATCACCCTCAGAAACCATTGATCCAGGAGGCAGGGCCAGAGTCACCAACTTTTCTTCCAACAGATGGTATGCACGTTCAGCATGGCTGTGTGGGCTAAGGGTGGATGATTTCTTCATATTCAAGTGAATTCCGATAATGAGGTCCGGTTCGCCTGGGTCAATTTCCACAGCTGCACGGTTTCGTGGGGAAAGGCATCAACAAGACCGGCAACCCAGCCAACCGCACCCAGCACCAAACACTCGAGTGCCAGGTCATCCACACCACAGAATATGGCCATTCGATCACCCAGGCGTTTTCGAATTTCAGGAATTCGCCGCGTGTCCATGGATGATTCCTTGACGGCCTGGAATTTCGGATTATCCGCCAGGCTTGCAATGTCGTCCGGACAGATGTCGATACCGTAGGCCACCGGATTGTTATAGAGCATTATCGGAAGAGACGTAGCAGACGCCACTTCATGCAGAAAAATCATTGTTTCACGCCGGTCACTGGGATAGCGCATCGGCGGTAGCAGCATGAATCCTTCTGCACCCGCTTGTTCCGCGGCAAGCGCAAATTCTTTCGCGTCACGGGTAGAAGACTCGGCGATACAGGCAAGCAAGGGGCGTCCCTTACGGTCCATTCGGGAGAAGAACTTCACCATTTCCAGTTTTTCTGCGTGGCGGAGGGTGGAAGTTTCACCCAGGGAACCCAGGATTACCAGGCCATGAACCCCGGCATCGAGCTGAAACTCCAGATGGCGTTCCATTGCGGCCCAATCTATCTCATCTCTGCCAGTGAATTTTGTCGTCAGGGCCGGAAATACCCCTCGCCATTGCAGGTTTGTCACGAAAATCCTCTCTGGTGGCCAGATAGAGATTCGTATGATATATCACCAGGACAAAAAAAACCCGGTCACACAGGACCGGGCTGTTTTTTTGTAGCGAATTATTTTTTGACGATGCGAATGGAACCGTTCACGGTATCGAGCGAGATGCGAGCGTCGCCATTTCCGATCTGGCCATCACATTCGTGACCGATAAAACCTTTGTCCGTCTTCAGACCAAAATCATCGCCGTCTATGCTGCCATTTACGGTTTCCGCATGAACGCGCGCACTGGTATCGGCGGGTAATGCAAGAACGATCCTGCCGTTCACGGCTTCGACTGATACGCGCTGGCTGCCTGCGAGTGTGTCAAATTCAGCATTTACCCCACCATTAACCGTTTCCAGGTCAACGTCCGAAACCAGGCCCGTTGCGACCAGGTCGCCGTTCACAGTTTCCGCTTTCACTTTGCCACTCATTGACCGGATTTCAATATCACCGTTGACCGTCGAGATCTTGTCCAGGTTCACGCCTGTGGGCACCGTCAATTCATAGGAAACGCTTCCACTGTGATTATTGCCCCAGTTAAACCAACTAGTGAGATTGCTCGGGTGCCTGGTCTCAATACGAATGTAATCGGAATCCGCATCCACGACAATCTTCAATTCATCCAGGTATTCCTGTTTACCGGCTTGCTTGCGCGCAACGATATTGACCGTGTCACCCTCAACACCGGTAATCCGGATATCACCATTGATGTTCTCGACACTGATGCGGCCTCCGGGACTGATAACGAATGTAAATTCTTCGGTTTCCTTGACATCCGCTGCGGTCAACGAAGTCAAAAACAAGGAAACAAAACCCAGCAGTATTACTGATCTCATTTTCCCAGAGCTCATTTTATTGGTCCTTTAGAATCATTATAAAATTTTATTGCACAACATTGGATGTTATCAGTCTTCATTTGGTTTAAAACAGTGCCAAAAGTCTGGCATGATTTTATCGGCGCCACTTTTGACGCCCGGGACGGATCCTTCACTGGTCTACTGGCTGGGAGACTACATATTGCATGAGATTCGCTGCTTGCCACCTGTACAATATTAGTCTATAATTCCATTGTACTAATGCATTAATACATTAATATATGAAGCACCACGCCCAATCACAGATGAATGAACTCAGTTCTGCGGCAAAGTCGCTGTCCCAAGCCCTTCTGTCCCTGGAAACAGCAGATGAAGTAAAACGGTTTCTTGAAGACCTTTGCACGCCGGCAGAAATAGAAGCCATGGTGGATCGCTGGCGTGTGGCGCAATTGCTGGACCGGGGTTATTCCTATCGCGAAATCAGGGAAATGACCGAGGTCAGTGTTACCACCACCGGTCGTGTTGCACGCTACCTGGAAATGGGCACCGGCGGCTACCGCACGGTCCTGGACCGACTTGGGAGTAACCCAAATGAGTAAACCCCAAATAAACAGAATTAGGGTGGCCATCCAAAAATCAGGGCGCCTGTCAGGGAGATCACTCGATCTTCTCAAAAATTGCGGCCTGCAGTTTGCACGCAGTAAAGACAAGCTATTCTGGTACGGAAAGGATTTTCCGGTGGACCTGTTGCTGGTGCGGGATGATGATATTCCACGATTGCTGCTCGATGGCGTCTGTGACCTCGGCATCGTGGGTGAGAACATCGCCAGGGAGGTGATGCTGGAACGCAATGGTGGTAAAGGATTACGCCTGCTGCGTAAGCTCGGGTTCGGGCATTGCCGCCTGTGCATCGCGGTGCCTGAAGAAATGAACATCAGCGACAGCACGGAATTGGAAGGAAAACGGATCGCCACCTCGTATCCAGCACTGACGCGCTACCTGCTGGAGAAAAAGGGCATCAGTACCGAGATCTTCGAGCTGTCCGGTTCGGTTGAAATCGCACCGGGCCTGGGCACTGCCGATGCCATTTCAGACCTGGTTTCCACGGGCACAACGCTCAGGGCGAACCACCTGCGTGAACTCGAGGTGCTGTTTGAAAGCCAGGCAGCCCTCTATGGCCGCGAGGGGGATGTTTCCGCTGACAGGCAACTGCTGCTGGATCGCCTGCTGGCCCGGTTGGAAGGTGTGCTGCGAGCGGCGGAATGTAAGTACGTGATGTTGCATGCACCGAGGGAGTCCCTGAAAAAAATTACGGAACTCCTACCCGGCGTGGAACACCCCTCGATCATGTCGCTGGAAGGCACGGATCGCATTGCCATCCACGCGGTCTGTGGTGAAGCGGTGTTCTGGGAGCACCTGGAAGCCCTCAAGGCTGCTGGCGCCTCAGCGATCCTGGTGCTTCCCGTGGAAAAAATGCTGGCCTGAAAATGCGCACCGTGGATAAGGGAATCCTGGAATGAAAGCCGCCGGTAAAAAACTGAAAATGATCCGCTGGTCCAGCCTGACGCCCCAGGACCGGCAAGACCTGCTGCAAAGACCTGTTTCACGCCAGGGGGACATCGGCGAGTCAGTCGCTGCGATCATTCGCCAGGTACGCCATGGCGGTGACCGTGCGCTGCGGGAATTGACCCGAAAACTGGACCGGGCGGAGCCCCTACAACTCGAGCTGGGTCCCACCGAAATGCAGAAGGCACGGGAATCGATTGATCCAAAAGTGGACCAGGCCATCCAGGATGCCATGTCTCGTATCGAGGTTTTTCACGCAGCGGACGTGCCGACCAACGTCAAGGTGAAGACCGCACCCGGACTCAACTGTGAAGTGCGTTACCTGGCATTGTCGCCGGTTGGACTTTATATCCCAGGCGGCAGCGCCCCGCTGCTTTCAACGGTGCTGATGTTGGCAATTCCGGCCAGAATCGCTGGGTGCAGGGAAGTAATCATGTGTTCACCCCCGGCGAGAAATGGTGAAATTCCACCCGAGATACTGGCCGCAGCACAACTCTGCGGCGTTGACCGGGTGTTCTGTGCCGGAGGCGCACAGGCGGTGGCAGCCTTGGCCTATGGCACCGAGACCATTCCCCGTTGTGCGAAGATATTCGGTCCCGGAAATGTCTGGGTGACCGAGGCCAAGCAACAAGTGTCACAGGACCCGGAAGGTGCGGCCATCGACATGCCGGCGGGTCCATCCGAAGTCCTGGTGATCGCTGACCGGGACGCCAATCCCGAATTCATTGCCTGGGACTTGCTGTCGCAGGCGGAACATGGTCCGGATTCACAGGTGCTACTGGTGACGGACAGCGCCAGCCTTGCCTCGGCGCTTATCGAAAAACTGCAAACTCTGGCGCCCACAACGGCTCGCGCTGCCATCCTTGAGCAGTCCCTGAGCGAAGCACGGGTGATACTGGTGGACAACATGAGCGAGGCACTGCGTATTTCCAATGCCTACGCACCCGAGCACCTGATCATCAATACCGCAGATGCTGCGGCGCTGGCAGAACAGGTTGAGAATGCCGGATCGGTGTTCATCGGCCCCTGGACCCCCGAATCCCTGGGTGATTATTGTTCAGGTCCCAACCATGTGCTGCCCACCTACGGTTGGGCCCGCTCGTTTGGAGCACTTGGCGTCAGCGATTACATGCGCAGAATGACGCTGCAGCAGGCAAGCCGGAGCGCACTGGCGAAAGTGGGTCCCACGGCCCAGATCCTGGCTGCTGTTGAAGGCCTGGAAGCACACAGAATGGCCGTGAGTGTAAGGCTTCAATAGGTGCGAGAACCATAATGACCATCATTTCCCTCGCCCGCCCTGAAATCGTGGCAATGAAACCTTACTCCTCGGCCCGCAAGGAAGCGCCGGGCTACGGCATTCTGCTCAATGCAAATGAGTCGCCCTGGCCATTGCTTATTAATGCCTCCCTGGATGGCGCCGGACCGGCAAGTGGGCTGAATCGCTATCCCGATCCCCAACCCCGCGAGCTGGTAGCCAGTTTTGCAAACTTATACGGTGTGCCCAAAGAGCAGGTACTGGTCACCCGGGGCAGCGACGAAGGCATCGATCTGCTGACACGCGTGTTTTGCAGGGCGGGCAAGGATGCCATCGCGCAATGCCCGCCGACCTTTGGCATGTACCGCATCGCTGCGCAAACACAGGGTGTGGACATCATATCGGTGCCCAGACTGGCCAGCAATGATTTCCGTATGGACCGGGATGGACTATTAGAAACCCTGGAAAACGACAGGCGCATCAGGCTGATCTTCCTCACTTCACCCAACAATCCGACCGGGGACATTATTGAGCAGACTTTCCTTCGCGACCTGCTCCAAGCAGCGGTTGGCAAGGCGATCATCGTGATTGACGAGGCCTACATAGAATTCAGCCAGCAAGCATCGGCAACCGATCTGATCGACCGCTACGAAAATTTGGTGGTGCTGCGCACGCTGTCCAAGGCATGGGGGGCCGCCGGACTGCGCTGTGGCGCGGTGCTGGCACCCGAAGAAGTTATCTCACTGCTGCTACGAATCATAGCGCCCTATCCACTGGCCAGCCCGGTTATTTCACTCGCGCAGCGCATGCTGGCCGATGGCATGTCCGACCGCCAGCAACGAATGCTTAAGGACGTGCAGGAAAACAAGAAGCGCTTACTCAGCCTGCTGGCTGGCCGGTCGTTCATCACAAACATCTGGCCCGGTGAGGCCAATTTTGTGTTACTTCAGGTCTGCGAAGCGGAAGATTTGTTGAGCTTTTGCGCAGGCAGGGGCGTTATTTTGCGCGGATATCCCAGCGAGCCCCTGCTGGAGGGATGCATTCGAATCTCGGTCGGTAGTAAGCATGAACTGTCTGTGCTGAAATCCGCCCTGGATGACTGGGAGGCACGCTAATGAGTATTTCGACCGGCAGGAAGAGACGCATTCTATTCATTGATCGTGATGGCACCCTGATCGTTGAGCCTGCGGACAAGCAGATCGACTCGCTTGAGAAACTCGAGCTCATACCGGGGGTCATACCCGCACTGCTGAAACTACGCAATGCAGGATATGAACTGATCATTGTCAGCAACCAGGACGGGCTGGGCACCGATTCCTACCCGACTCAGGATTTTGAGATTCCGCAACGCAAAATGCTCGCCCTGTTCGAATCGCAGGGCATCTCATTCAGCGCCATCCACATTGACCCGCACTTTGAGCACCAGAATGCCCCGACCCGGAAACCGGGTATCGGCATGCTGCTGAGCTACCTGCAATCGGGTGATCTGGACATGGAGGACAGCTGGGTCATCGGTGACCGCCAGAGCGACCTGGAACTGGCAGAAAACCTGGGAATCGGCGGCCTGCGAATTGGCCAGGCCAATGAACATAACGGTGAAGACTGGGCATCCATCACCCATCGTCTGCTTAACCGGCCCCGGCAGGCGAGGGTGGAACGAAAGACCAATGAAACCGATATCCGCGTCTTTGTTGACCTCGATGCGGGCGGCAGCAGTCAGGTCGAAACCGGTATCGGTTTTTTCGACCATATGCTGGATCAGCTAGCCAGCCACGGTGGTTTCCGGCTGGAACTTAGCTGTAATGGCGATCTTGAAATTGACGAACACCATACCGTGGAAGACTGTGCCCTGGCACTGGGTCAGGCACTGAATCGCGCCCTGGGTGAACGCCGCGGTATCGGTCGCTACGGTTTCCTGCTGCCTATGGATGAATCGCTGGCGCAGATTGCAATCGACCTGTCGGGACGCCCTGCCATCGTGTTCGAGGCAGATTTTCCGCGGGTGAGCGTCAGCGGCCTTTCCACCGAAATGGTGCAACATTTCTTTGCCTCCCTGAGCCAATCCCTCGGCGCAGCCTTGCACCTGAAAGTCGAGGGGAGGAATACCCACCATATGGTCGAGGCACTGTTCAAAGGCGTCGGCCGCGCCCTGAAACCGGCGCTGGCCCGGCAGGGATCGGAATTGCCCAGCACAAAAGGCGTGCTCTGATGACGCTTGCAGTCGTCAACAGCGGCGGCGCCAACATCTCCTCTGTGCTGCACGCTTTGCAACGCCTGGGGACCGAGCCGAAGTTCACCGCTGATGCCGAGGTAATCCGCGCCGCGGACCGCGTCATCCTGCCCGGCGTCGGGGCTGCGGGCAGAGCCATGGATACGCTTCGCTCTCACGGACTGACTGAAGTGATCGCGAGGCTGACCCAGCCGGTGCTGGGCATCTGCCTTGGAATGCAACTGTTGTTTGATTCCTCGGCAGAAGATGAAACAAAGCTGCTGGGTTTGATACCCGCGAGACTGGAACGTTTACCCCCTGAGCAAGGCTTGCGAGTACCGCACATGGGCTGGAATGCCATTAGCAACACGCGTCCCGACCCGCTGACCTCCAAGCTGGATGGCAAATGGTTCTATTTCGTACATTCCTATGCGGCGCCCGTGGGTGACTGGACGCTGTCCACCAGCCGACATGGCCAGGCATTCAGCGCCATCGTACGCAAGGACAATTTTTACGGCGCACAATTCCACCCCGAACGCTCAGCGCAAGCCGGGGCTGAGTTGCTGCGCGGTTTCCTGGAGACTCCGTTGCAATGAGCATGCAAATCATTCCTGCGATCGACCTGCTGGATGGTGGCTGCGTTCGGCTGAAGCATGGCGATTTCAAGCAGTGCAAAAACTACGCTGTCGACCCGGTGGAACTGGCCGAGGAGTACGCCGGGGAGGGAGCCCGGTGGCTGCACGTTGTCGACCTGGCGGCCTCACGTGATGGGGCAAGTGCGGATATCAAGCCCCTGCTGCGCTTGGTGCATAAAACCCCGCAGCGGGTGCAGACCGGGGGCGGTGTGCGGGATGAAACGGACCTGCAGTTGCGACTAGATCATGGCGCTGACCGGGTCGTGGTCGGCAGCATCTGCGTCACTCAGCCGGAACGGTTTGCCGGCTGGCTAAGGGAATTTGGTCCGGACCGGGTGGTGGCGGCGCTGGATGTACAGATTGACGATGCCGGCGTTCCATGGCCCCGCACACACGGCTGGACACAGGGCTCGGCCCGCAGCCTGTGGCAATTGCTGGATTTTTATGGGGACAAAGGCCTCAGGCACCTGTTGTGCACCGACATTGGGCGTGACGGCGCCATGACCGGTCCCAACCTGAAACTGTACCGTGAAATCGTCAGCAGATACCCGGACCTGTTGGTGCAGGCTTCAGGCGGGGTGAGTGGCCTCATGGACCTGGAGCAATTGTCGCAAACCGGTGTCGATGCCGCGATTACCGGCAAAGCATTGCTCGAAGGATGTTTTACCGTTAGCGAGGCGATGGAAGTCCTGGCATGACCGCGACTAGTCCATCGCGGGTCGCACGCCGCATCATCCCCTGCCTGGATGTCAAGGATGGCCAGGTCATCAAAGGCGTGCAATTTCGCAATCACCGCATCATCGGCGACATTATTGAACTGGCCGAGCGCTACCGCGACGAAGGCGCAGATGAACTGGTGTTCTATGACATCACCGCCAGCCCGGAGGGCCGCAGTGTGGATGTCGACTGGGTCCGCAGGGTTTCACAAACCATTGATATTCCCTTCTGCGTTGCAGGCGGAATCTGCAGTGTCAAGAATGCCGGGCGCGTGTTGGAGCAGGGTGCCGACAAGATTTCAATCAATACACCCGCACTGGAGCGTCCCGGCCTGATCGATGAACTTGTGCAGGCTTTTGGCAGCCAGTGCGTGGTCATCGGCGTGGACTCGATCGCCGATGGTGACACCTACACCGTCCGCTCTCACACCGGTAATCCGGATGCGATGAGAACGCCGGGCCGGGACACCCAGGACTGGTTAAAAGAGGTGGTGGCACGCGGCGCCGGAGAAGTCGTGCTGAACTGCATGTCCTCGGACGGAACGCGTGATGGTTATGATATCCTCCAACTGAGTGCAGCCCGCAAACTGTTGCCCATACCACTGGTGGCATCCGGCGGAGCAGGCGCGCCGGAACACTTCATCCAGGTATTCGAAGAAGCAGACGTTGACGCCGCGCTGGCGGCAACGGTCTTCCACTCCGGCCAGATCCCAATCCCCGGCCTGAAACAGACGCTGATATCTGCCGGCATCGAGGTTCGCCCATGTTGATCCACAACCGCAATGACATCGATCAACTCGCCTGGCAAAAAATGGATGAGCTGCTGCCCGCCATCGTGCAGGATGCATTCGATGGCCGGGTGCTGATGCACGCTTATATGAATCGAGAGGCTCTGCAAACCAGTCTTGCCAGTGGACGTGTAACCTTCTGGAGCCGCAGCCGCCAGGCGCTCTGGACCAAGGGTGAAACCTCGGGCAATACGCTGGAACTGATTGCCGTGTATGCCGATTGTGACATGGACTGCATCCTGGTGCTGGCGAACCCGCACGGGCCAAGCTGTCACCGCGGCACCGATACCTGTTTTGACAATACCTTGTCTGAGGGTGGCCAGCGCGTGACCCCGAAACTGTCATTCCTGGCCGGGCTGGAACGCCTGATCCACCAACGGCAAGTGCATCGTCCGGACAATAGCTACACCACCAAACTATTCAATGCCGGCGTCAAACGCATCGCGCAGAAAGTGGGTGAAGAGGGTGTGGAAACGGCCCTGGCAGCCACCTCTGGGGACCAGGAAGAACTCGTCAACGAGTCCGCCGACCTACTGTATCACCTGCTGGTGTTGTTGCGAGCCCGTGATCTGTCGCTGGCCGACGTGGTGGAGACCCTGAAATCACGCCATGATGGCTAAACATCCGTCACCCAGACCAGAAGTTCAGGTCCGAATTGGGCCGTGTCGCTGCGTGTTCTGCTTCATAGCAAGATCCTTCAGTTGAGTGCGAGAGATACACCATACTGTATATAGACTCTGTGTTACCGCTAGCCAAAACTTCGCCCGTCCCACTACATAAGACTATTTTCGTATCGGTTGACAGCTTATATGTGTTGTCTTCAGAAGAATCATACAAGGATATATTGACTGCGCCGTGGGTCGAGGCATGCCAATAACCAGAGCCCAGGATCAGTATGGCAATCAGAAGTAAAAACAAAAAATTCTCATGCCGTGCACCAAGCTTTTTAGACCTATTTGTTTGCCGAGCACCAAATCAAAGCGCCGAGCTTCATCGAGATTCTTTACAGCCCACTCGCACATTTTTTTGCAATAACTGACAGATATGACAGGTTCAATCTGCCTGCGTTACGAATAAAGTCAATGAAAACAATATAAGAGCCTTATTTCGCAAAGGGGTGAAAAGCCTGTGTGACAAGTATTTGTCTGCACAGACGCTCTAAAACATAAGTCAGTACATCGCTTCCCCGGGAAACGTGCGGATCAGCGCTGAATTGACACTCGAGTGGATTGAAAGCATGAATATTCAAACGCTTTTGCATGAAATGTTAAAACGTGAAGCCTCGGACCTGTACATTACAACCAATAGCCCACCGATGGTCCGTGTGGAGGGGGTAAATCAGCCGATCGGAAAACAACCCTACGTTAGGGCTGAAACCGAAGCATTGGCTAATTCCATGATGACGGAAGCAGAGAAGGCCACGTTTGCACAGACCTTGGAGATGAACCTGGCAATCGAATTTGATGATATCGGCCGCTTTCGCGTCAATGTGCATCGACAGCGCGATACTATCGGGATCGTCATCCGTCATATCAAGACGAAGATCCCTACCATCGACCAGCTACAGCTACCGAGTAGCCTCAAAAACATAGTCGCACAGAAGCGGGGGCTTATTCTCGTCACCGGGGCTACGGGTTCAGGAAAAACGACTACGCTGGCGGCCATGCTTAATCACCTGAATGAAAATATTGACGGGCATATTGTCACCGTGGAAGATCCAATCGAGTTCATCCACACCAACAAGAGGTGCATTTTCACCCAACGAGAAGTGGGAACGGACACCCTTTCCTTCAATGCTGCGCTCAAGAATGCATTGCGCCAGGCTCCGGACGTCATTCTGATTGGCGAAATCCGGGATCTCGAAACAATGGAAGCGGCAATCACCTTTGCCGATACGGGTCATCTGTGCCTGGGAACCCTGCACTCGAGTAATGCCTATCAAACGCTTCACCGTGTGATGAACTTTTTTCCCGGAGGGCGGCATGAAGAGATATATCTGCAGCTCTCGATGTGCCTGCGCGCTATCATCTCGCAGCGTCTTGTGCCCTCACTTGATGGCAAACGAGTAGCAGCGATGGAAATCCTGCGTGATACCCCCTTGGTCAAGGATATGATTAAGTCAGGGCAGGTGGACATGGTCAAGGAAGGGATGGAAAGTGGATCGAGCGGCGGTTGTCAGACCTTCGACCAGGCTCTGCTACGTCTTTATTCGATGGGCAAAATTGACATTGAACAGGCGTTTGCCAACTCCGACAGCCCCAACAACCTTCGGCTTAAAATGCTGCACGCCGACCCAAGCACTCATTCGGAACAAGCAGAAAATGAGGAATCGGACGAGGAGTTGTCTCCACCTGTGGAAGAATGGTTGTTGCAGGAGCCGGCAAAGCCCCATGAGGAAGTGAATAAAATGGAAAACCTCGCGTAGCGCTCCATTACTCTCCGCAAGCACTGATTCGAGAGATTGAAGACAGCCAATAAAGGTGTCTCGCTTCCCTCGGTAATTGCTCCTGAATCACACCCTGAGGTAGTCCGTCAAGTTATTTTTACATAGTTTCACCGAGATGTTCGAGTAGGGGCGAACCACGACGCCTCAGCGCATTGAGGTATTTTGATTCGTCATAGGGTGTCCGGGTCTGCCAGCAGCGGTAAAGAATACGCAGCCACTTGAAGGCCAGGGACCGCCTATTCCGCTCGGTGATGCCCTTTGCCTGTCTGGTCTGGCCACTTAGTAGCAAGACCAAACCCCGCGGTGGACAATCATCGCGGGGTATTTTTTAAACGGTACGTTTTTTCCGATGAATGGTGAATGCTCCCCACGCCTCGCGTTATACAATATAGCCATTCATTCTACTCAGGCAATCAGGCGTCATGTATTGAGCGCCCTGGGATCAACCAGCGATAGCCTGTGAGATGAGTGTGTAGAGGCTTGAAATATTCTAGTTCTGCGCAACTAAAAGGATTTAGGACACCCGCAAAAGGATTACCAGTGATCGATCGGTTGATCGCCACTTCAGTTGCAGTGGTCGGTGTCGCTCCGGCTATCTTCCCCAACACCCTCAATTCCTCTCGCGCCGACCTGCCCGCGCTTCCGCATGGATCTGACCGATGAAACTGAACACTTGTCGTCGGAAAACATGCAAGGGTCGAGGCAGATCAAGTGGCTACACGTTTCTCGAACTGATGATCGTGGTAGCGGCGACTGTGTTGCTGATGGGAATTGCTTTACCGGCCTACCAGGATTTCGTCGTTCGCAGTAAACTGCACTCGGGAACGGAGAGCTTATCCGCACTCCGCGGATTGTTGCAGCAGGTCTACGCGGATAATCGTTCCTACCGCACCCCCGACGATTCGGCTTGTCGTATCGCTACCTACCCAACCGAGCATTTTGATTTGGACTGTACCGCAACTTCCAATGCAGCCTATCTGCTGACGGCGACCTCGCAGGCCAACGAAGGGCTGGGGTCAGCCGGTGATTATGTTTACACGCTTGATTCGGATGGCATTCGGGACACCACCATGTTGGGGGGCGCAAGCGTCGATGTCGACGATTATTGGAAATACAGGTAATCAGGGAATAACGAGCATATAGAACTGAAAGGACTTGAATCAGGATCAAGGGGAGATTATTGCAAAAACGCAGGATGCGATCAGATGACACAGACAACCTTGAGATTGACGATTTTTCAAATAGAGAGGCTTAAAAACATTGTGGACCTGGGAAGTGTTTCTCCCTACAAGGTCTCAACTTTTATCGGAAATTCACTGGGAAGTACAGGCACCGTAATCGATCCCTCGAACCAGGAGGCCGCCAACGATGATTTTTGGCCTACGCAGCCTGCACCCTCAACATCATGGTTACCACGGTTCAAATCTTCCTTCGCCTGGCATGGCAAGGGAACCGGAGTGTCACGCTGATCGAATTCACATAGCCTACCCGCACATTGCATGAGTTTCGCCTGTGGAACGCAGGTACGCAATCGTAGCTTTCCTGCGCAAATTGTGCCGTAAGCCATTCTTCAATATTTATTCGGAAACGGTGTTTCAGGTAGGGTATCTGAATGGCCATGCTCGACCCAAAACGGGATAAGCTTCAGGTATAGTTGCACTTAGGAGTTGAATTAAAACCTTCTTACAAAGTATATTGAAAAGGGACTAACAACTGACCAAAGCCAAACCGGCAAAACTGAATTGCTGGTACTCCTTCAACATGATAATTGCGGATTCAGAGCCACCCAGATGTTCCAAGTCAAGGCGCAGCGTGCAGAGAATGGCTCGTCCTTTTCAAGGGCTGCAACGCAGGATTGGGACATCTGGGTGGCTCCCTTCGGGCGAGCTGGGAAGCGGTCGTCCGTGGCGTTGCACCTCTTGCCAAGGACCAGGCCATTGCCTGCGAGGCGCGCCTTGCGACCAACCACTTCCCAACTCGCTGAACCCGTAATTATCATGTTGCAGGAGTACTAATGGACTTTGTCAGCTATAAACAATTATGGGATAGCAAGGCGGGTTCACCCTCTGATGCGCTGATCGCCGTCGATGGCAGTTCTGATGAATCCATTGTCCGCAGCAATGGTCAGTTTACAGCCAGGCAAGTCAGTAGCGCACTGGATATTCAAGCAGGTGATCATGTGCTTGAATTGGGTTGCGGCGTAGCCCGTATTGGTCGGGAATTGGCCCCAAGCTGCGCACATTGGACCGGAGTGGATATATCCGGAAACATGATCGAGCGGGCGGCCGAACGCACCGCCCATCAAGATAATGTCACGCTCTACCGTCTGGATCGCAACAATTTAGAAATGATCCCGGATAACAGTATCGACAAAGCTTACTCGATTGCGGTGATGTGTCATATGGACAAAGAAGATCTTTATCTGTATCTGGAGGAACTGCAACGGGTGGTCAAGCTGGGCGGCATGATTTTTATTGAAACCTGGAATCTTGCACATCCTGTAGGCTGGAAACGTTGGCAGTATGAGGTACGGCATTGGTCACACAGTGGTCAAAGCGTGCGTAAAGATGTCTCCCGCAACCAATTTTGCACACCAGATGAGTTCGAGTTGTATCAACGCCAGGCAGGCTTCGAGGTGATTCGCAGTTTTAGCAACTCGCCCTGGGTGCAGAGCATCGCCGCTATTTCAAAAGATGTAGAGTGGCTTGAAAAACAAGCCCGGAGAATTGAAAAAAACAAAACCGAGATCGCTTATTCTGTACTGTTTGGCGAAATGTTTGAAAAAACCATGGCGGTCATCTATGGCGTCATCCATCCGCGTGAGGCCATTGCATTCTGCGATCGGCACAGGGGCACGGCTGAAACTGATTTATATCGCCCTTATGTCCTGGGACTTTGGCGCGGCAACCCCGAGCAATGGGGCGAGGTCGAAAATTCAGCCTGAGCAAAGGCGTAGTTAACCCGCATGTTGCACGAAGGATTCGGGATTCAAAGTGTAGCTGGCAAAGCAGATTGGACGATCGCGTGCAGAGTCATAGCTTTAGCTATGGCTCAAGGGGGATCGTTCAAGCTGCAAAGTCAGATGCGCTCTGAACCCGAATAGGACAAATTGTACTTTGCAAACTTGAACAATTTCAGCCATAAGTTTATGAATTCGTGAGGTTTTAGGCATTAATTGGTCCGCCTTTGTGCAACATGCGGGTTATTTACCTATGCCGGCTTATTAACCCGCCGGGACTCAAAACCCATCGCCCGTAGTTCCTTTTTACTCCGGCTGGTAAAAAACGGACGCTGCCTGGCCGCCCATCATTCGTGCTCTGACCAATGGGATCGGCGGACCCCCGAAGGACAGGAAGGTATCGTGGAATTCACGCCAGGCGTCACGTCGACCGCGCCCGGCGGTCCAATCATCCCGCAAAGCCCGGATCATAAGCTTGCCCAATGTGTAATTCAGGTAGGCGGGATCATAAGTACCTCGTGCCGCCTGCTGCTGCGCGGTTCCCCGGTCCTGGTAGGCCTCTTCTATGAAGAATTTTTCCGATTCTTCAACCGTCATACCCCGGGCGTGCAACCCAATGGCTGACAGAAAACGGGCATTACGCAGCAGCGCGTTGCCCAGTTGCCCAATGCGGGTCTCGGGCGAAGCTCCGCGCAAGCCGGCCTCCAGCATCATTTCCTCGGTGTAATGCGCCCAGCCTTCGCCGAAAGCGTAGGTTACGAATACGCGTCCAAAGTCCCAATCCGCTTGATTGGCGTGGGTAAAATTCAGGAAATGACCTGGCCAGACTTCATGCACTGAGGTAAACAACAGGTCGGATTCCCCGGCAATATAATCCTGCTGAACTTCTTCCGGCCATTCCGGATTTGGCGGTGAGATGTAATAGGTTGAAGGTTGATTGTTCTCGAACGAGCCAGGAATATAGATGTAGGCAAAATTCGAACGGGCATAGGGTGGTGCCTCAGATACCAGTGCCTCTTCCTTACCCGGAATCGTCACCAGTTCTTCTTCGAGCACAAAAGCCTTAAGCTCCACCAGTTGCAGCCGGGCCGTTTCCACCGAACCACCAGGCGGCTTGCGTTTCGCCATACGGGAAAAGCAGCTGCGAATGTTCTCACCCGGGGCAAACTCCGCACAGGCTTCACCCAGTGCAAGCTGATTGCGTTTCATGTCCGTGTGGCCGATGGCTTCGAGTTCTTCCAGCGTGACATCGACGCGTTCCGTGTCGTAGATCATCTGGCGGAACAGTTCCGGCCCCAGCGCGTAATCCTGGGTCGCGGTGCCAAGATTGGATTTCAGCCAGTCCGTCAGCTCGGTCATTGCCGCCACCGCCACAGTGTTTGCCTCGGCAAATTCTGTCTGCAGGTGTTCATCCTCGACAGCGGCAAATACAAGCGGCACATCGTTGCTGAAATAATCCGCGAAACCACCGAAGGAATCGATGCCATACTCCAGGCGGGTCCGCGCCATCGGCATGCGCAAGTTGGCCCTGATCTGTTCCGCGGCCTTGGGAATATTGTGTGCATAGCGGGTGTATGACTTGATGCGTTCTTCCAGCGGCGCGTAAGCCAGGGTGATGTACGGGCTGGGATCCAGCGAGTCTGACATCCAGTCAAAATAATAAGCCGGGTTCACGAACGGCCACTCGGCCTTTTCGAGCCAGAACAGTGCCCGGTCAATCGCCGCCAACAGGTACTCCCGCTGGTACTGGCCTACTTCACCGAGATCTTCATCGCTGAAATCCAGGGCATCCTCTCGGGCCTGGTGCAGACGAACAATTTCCCGAGAAAGGCCTTCAGCACTCCAGTCCGGCAACTGCCCGTCATACTCATGCCGCCCCTGAACTACGGCAAACGCCGGGTGGGCGATAAAATAATCTTCAATGTACTGATTAACGAACCGGGCCCATGAGTCAGCGGGCGACCCGGATTGGTTGCTTGGCGCATTCTCGAGATCCGTGGCCGTTACCGGCCGCGCCGCGTCCGCCAGTTCTTCGGTCGACGCCACGGCGGCTGTTTTCGGGCTCGACATCGTCCTCGCGGACTCTTTCTTCGAGGTGACGTTCGTACTCTCCGAGACCGTCAGCTTTTCGCTGGACGGCATGATCGAGGCCACCATTTCCGATCCGCTTGCCTCCGCGGGATC
>JADFKH010000015.1 GCA_022565025.1 Pseudomonadota bacterium | reverse complement strand
CTGGAAATCCCTGGCTGAGGTCGAAGCGCATCTGGTAACCGAACAGGCTGATGGTGCCAGTACCTGTGCGGTCTGATTTACGGCTACCCCGGTCGAGAATGTCTTGTAAGAGATTGAGATAATTTTGCATATTTTTATTAGAATAGGGTGATAAAAATCGGGGAAAATCAGCCCTGGGCATCAGCCGCCGGTTTTACGATAGGCAAACACCATCACAATAACGCCGGCTGCGATCATCGGTATTGATAAAACCATGCCCATGGTCAACCAGCCACCGGTGATATAACCGATGTGTCCATCGGGTTCACGGAAGAATTCTGCCACAAAACGGAAACAGCCGTAAGCGAACAGGAACAGCCCTGAAACGGCAGCGGCAGGGCGCGGTTTTCTGGAGTAAAACGCCAGCAGCGCGAACAGCGCAAATCCCTCCCCGAATGCCTGGTACAGCTGGCTGGGGTGACGTGCGAGGTGATCCAGCGAACCATTCGCCCAGGCCTCACGGAGTGCTTCAGATTGCCATCCATTCGCTTGAATGGAGTTGGGAAATATCATGGCCCAGGGCACGTCACCGGTCCGTCCCCACAGTTCCCCGCCAATGAAGTTGCCGATCCGGCCCAGGCCAATGCCAACCGGTACCAGGGGTGCGACAAAATCTGCCACTTGCCAGAACGTTCTTCGTGTTCGCCGGCCGAACCACCACATAGCCACGATTACACCGAGCAGGCCACCATGAAAAGACATGCCTCCCTGAGTGATCTTGAAAAGGAACATGGGATCCTGACGGAGGCTGTCCAGACTATAGAAAAACACGTAACCAAGGCGTCCACCCAAGACCACCCCAACCATACCGTAGAACAGGATGTCGCCCACGTCCTGCGCACTCCAGCCCCACCAGGTCCTGTTTTTGGCCACCCAGTTTCCAGCTGCCCAGAAAAACCCGAAGGCCAGCAAATACATGATCCCGTACCAGTGCACGTCGAAAGGTCCCAGCGAAAAGACGACAGGGTCAATGGCGATAAAGGGGTATCCAGACTGCATCTGTGACGTGTAAAATCAGTTTCTTTGAAAGGCCGTGGCAGCATATCAAAATTCCTGTCCGGGGTCAGAGAACCATTTCCCGGGAAATGGTTCTCTGACCCCCCCTTCGAAGGAAGCAGAATGAACCGATTGAGTGAGGAAAACAGTCTTTACCTGCGCCAGCATGCCGATAACCCGGTGCACTGGTATCCGTGGTGTGACGCTGCACTGGACGCCGCCAAGCAGAAAAATCGCCCGATCCTGCTGTCCATAGGCTACAGTGCCTGCCATTGGTGTCACGTGATGGCTCACGAATCGTTCGAACACGAAGCGACCGCCCGCCTGATGAACGATTTATTCGTCAATATCAAGGTGGACCGTGAGGAGCGGCCGGACCTGGATCGAATCTATCAGTTGTCACACCAATTATTGACCGGACGTGGTGGTGGCTGGCCGCTGACCGTGTTTCTCGACCCGGTCGAGCACATTCCGTTTTTCGCGGGCACCTACTTCCCCCCGGAACCGCGCCATGGTATGCCCTCGTTCCGGGACCTGCTCTGCCGTGTCCGCCAGTGGTACGACCAGAACCGCGACGAAGTTAAGGGACAGAACAACAAGCTGCGCGAAGCGATCACAGCCATCAACCAGCCCATGGTCAAGGCAGGCCCGGCGGCAACAGGGAATCGCGAAGCAAAAATCCTCGAAGATGCAGCCCAACAACTGCTTGCCAGGCATGACTCGGTAAACGGCGGTTATGGTGATGCCCCCAAGTTTCCCCAAGCGCCATTGCTCAGCGCAGTAAGCGCTCTGGGTGGCCCTGCCTCTGAAGCAGGTGGCGAACTCCTGGCGAAGAGCCTGAAGTTCACCCTGGAAACCATGGCCCGCAGCGGTCTCAGGGACCACCTGGACGGCGGGTTTTTCCGTTACTGTGTCGACGCCACCTGGACCATCCCGCATTTTGAAAAAATGCTTTACGACAACGCCATGCTGCTGCCGCTTTATGCCGAAGGCGCCAAACGCTGGAACAGTCCGGTCATGAAGGAGGCTGCAGAGGGTATCGCAAGCTGGCTGCAGACGTCCATGCGTCATGAGACCGGCGGGTATTGCGCCAGCATCGATGCCGATGCAGGTGGCGCCGAAGGCAGCTTCCACGTCTGGCACAAAGATGAAATCAATGAACTGCTGGCGGAATCCTCACGGCAAATTTTTTGCAGGAGCTACGGCCTGGACCAAGTCCCCAATTTCGAAGGCAAGGCATGGCACCTGGTCAGACGGCTGTCAGCCGGGGAGCTTGCAAAAGCTTCCGGTGATTCTGAACAGGCCATTGAACAGGCACTGGAAGAGGCCCGGTCAGTGCTGGTAGCGGCCCGTGAAAAACGGGTTCACCCGACACTGGATAGCAAACGGCTCACATCGTGGAATGCATTATTGACAGAAGGTCTGGTTCGCGCCGGGCTGGCCCTGGACCGGGATGACTGGCTGGAATCAGCGGATCAAATCATTGAATTCATTCACCGTGAGGCCTGGGACGGTGAACGCCTGTTTGCAGTCTACTACGCGGGAGAGGTAAAATTTGCGGCTTACCTGGACGATTACGCTTGGCTTCTCAACGCCATCATGTTCTTTTTGCAGGCCAGATGGAAAGACCAGTACCTGCGCTTTGCGACACGCCTTGGTGATGCCCTGCTGGCCCGCTTCCAGGACCCGGAGCACGGCGGTTTCTTTTTTAGCGATGCAGCCGTGGAGGTCCCGATTGCCAGGAGCATGATATTCCAGGACGATGCAACACCGGCGGGAAACGCCATTGCCGTCAGTGCATTACAAAAACTGGGTGCCTTGACCGGAGAACTTCATTACACCAAAGCTGCACAACGATGCCTGGCTCGCAGCATGGATCTGCTCGGGCAAAGCCCCCTGGCTTGCACCAGCCTGCTGCCAGTGCTGCAGGAGTCAGTAAATCCGCGGCCCCACATCATTATTTCGGGAACAGACGTCCAGCAATGCGAAGCTCTGAAACAGTGGGTAAACACCGGCTATCAGGTAGACTGTTACCTGATTGGCCAGGCGCAAGACTCCCTGCCCGGTATTCTGTCACAATACCTCTCCTGTGAGCCCGTCACCGCCTGGGTCTGCCATGGCATGCGGTGTATGCCGCCGGCGGAGTCGCGTGAAGCACTTAAACAGCGACTGGAAGAAACCAACGGATCCCGGCATCAGGACGGGACAGGCCCAAAATAAATTGACTGGGATAAGATTGCCGGGATAAATATGCTGGAACTTGCACTCCCCAATACGCACGCACTGGCCGTGATGATATTGATCATCGGGGCCCTGGTCCTGTTCACCCGCGAAACCATTCCACTACAGACAACCAGCCTGGTAGTGCTGGTCGTCATTACCGTGGGCTTTACACTGTTCCCGTTCGAGGCAGACGGCAAGGTACTGCAGGCCAGCGATTTCTTCCTTGGATTCGGCCACAAGGCCCTGGTTGCGGTTTGTGGACTGATGCTGGTTGGGCAGGGCCTGATCCGCACTGGGGCGCTGGAACCAGTCGGCCGCTTCCTGGGCAGATTGTGGCGCAAGTCGCCGGCTGTTTCCTTGTTGTTTACCATTCTTATCACCGCGACACTGAGCGCTTTCATCAACAACACCCCCATTGTGGTGTTGATGCTTCCCATATTGATCGGTGTTTCAATGCGCTCCGGCGTTTCACCGTCCGGTACACTGATCCCGATGGGTTTCGCCAGCATCATGGGCGGCATGGCGACCACCATTGGCACATCAACCAACCTGCTGGTGGTCAATGTGGCCGCTGACATGGGCATGGATGCATTCAGCATGTTCGATTTTCTTGGCCCCGCAGTCATTGCCGGATTTTTTGCGGTAATTTACCTGTGGCTGGTCGCACCCCGGTTGATCCCCGAACGCCAAGCACCGATGAGTGGAAAAGTTTCCCGCGTATACACAGCACAGATCCGGTTGGACAAGGGCAGCCCAGTGGTCGGAAAAACCTTGGCAGAAGCCATCTTACGGGCCGGGGAAGGCATAAGGGTTGAAACTATTCAGCGCGGACAAGGCGTGTTCATCAATCCGCTGCCCGACGTGGTGCTTAAAGAGGGTGACCGCATTGCAACCAGCGATACGCAGAGCAACCTCAGGGAATTCGCTAGAATCCTGGGTGGCACATTGTTTTCCGGTGATCATGCCGTGGACGCAGCACACCCCCTCAGTGACGAAGGGCAACAGATCGCCGAAGTGGTGATCACACCCGCTTCCAGGCTCAGCGGTGTGCGCATCGGTGATGCCCGGCTGCGTTCCCGCTACGGCCTTCGGCTGCTTGCATTCCACCGCTTCGAGGGTTCGCAGGAACGCAAATCACCCGGGCTGGATGAAGTGCAATTGAGGTCGGGCGACGTGTTGTTGGTTCAATCCACGCCGGAAAACCTGGCCGAACTCAAGGAAACAGCGGACTTCCTGATACTGGATGGAAGTATCCAGTTGCCCAGCACCCGCAAAGCCCCGATTGCCCTGGCCACCATCCTTGGCGTCGTACTACTGGCTGCCCTGGACGTGATGCCCATTGAAGTGAGCGCAATACTGGGTTTCCTGGTGCTGATGGTGACCGGGTGTCTGAACTGGAAAGACGCCATGAACGCGCTCAGCTCGCAGGTTATCCTGATCATTGTCTCATCACTGGCCATGGGCGCTGCATTGCTCAAGACCGGTGGCGCCGATTACCTGGCGAAATTGTTCGTCTACATTACTTTCGGCGCGCCTCCATCAGTCGTGCTGGGCGGCCTGATGCTGATGATGGGCGTCTTGACCAATATCGTTTCCAACAACGCTGCCGCGGTGATCGGAACACCCATCGCGATCGGGATTGCCCAGCGCCTGGGTATGCCGCTGGAGCCTTTTGTGTTGGCCGTTCTATTTGGCGCCAACCTCAGTTTCGTCACACCGATGGCCTACCAGACCAATATTCTTCTGATGAATGCCGGAGGCTACAAGTTCAGCGATTTCGTGCGCGTTGGTCTACCATTGGCCGTCGGTTTGTGGATCATACTGACCCTGGTGTTGGTGTGGGCCTATGGCATGTAGATTCTTAAAAAGTGCCGGGGAGACAGTCGTTCACCACGGAGCCTGCATCAGCAGGTCGGATTCAGGCTCTCCGAAAGTCTCGCAGGCCCACGCGACCCGCTTCTCGTGGGTTTGGTCCAGAGTGCCCAGTTGGTCGACGGCATCCAGGCGCTTGCATAAACCCTGGCGGTTCGCAATCTGTATATTGAGTCCCGGCCGTGCATTTAGCTCGAGTATCAGTGGCCCCAGGTCCCGGTCCAGAACGATATCGACCCCCAGGTAACCCAGACCTACCGCTTCATAACATCTGGCGGCCATCGAAACAATGCGACTCCAGTGCGGAATCGCGAATCCTGCAACTGCCGCACCGGTGTCCGGGTGTTCTGACACCGGCTCATTGCCGGAAACACCACCTATGGTAATGCCGCTGCAAAGGTCGACCCCGACACCGATCGCACCCCGGTGGAGATTGGCTTTGCCATGAGACTGCCGCGTCGGCAGGCGGATCATGGCCATCACGGGGTAGCCCCGATAAACGATGACCCGTATGTCCGGCACGCCGTGATAGGTCAAATCGGAAAATGCCGGATCGAAATGGACCAGGGATTCGATCATCGCCACATCAGGCTGTCCGCCCAGCGAATAAAGCCCACCGATCACGTTGGTCATGTGATGCTCCAGGTCCACGTGCTGCACCAGCATGCCATCTGAGTCGACGAAATAATCTGATTTCCTGTCGGTAATTATCAGGATGCCGTCGCCCCCGCTGCCGTGAGCCGGCTTGATAACGAACTCGTTGCTGCCCCCGAGCAATTCATCAATTTGCGCTGTCTGCCGCATCCAACGGACGATCCCGATTAGATCCGGCACAGCGAGCCCTTGCTCTTGCAGGCGAATTTTACACAGCACCTTGTCGTCCACCAGCGGATAGTAGCGACGGTGATTGAACTTCATAATGTAATCGCCGTTGCGACGGTTCAGGCCCAGGACCCCCGAACGATTCAAGCGCATGACCAGGCCCGGCATGTTCCCCAGCACATTCATTATCCTTCGCCGCCGGCCAGTTGCCTGAAACGAACCAGTTCCGTCATGCGGAATCCGGTATAACGCCCTGACGCTACAATGATGCCCAACACGATCAGGTTGACTTCCGGGAACACGGTTACCCAGTAAGCCAGAATATCTATTGACATTACCAGGAACGCCAGTGCCGCCATCATCAGGCTGCCAAATCCTTCTCTGATTGATGTCAGCGCTCCTCGCTCTTCCCAGACAACGGACATTCGCTCGATGACCATCGAGATAATAACCATTGGGAACAGCGATATGGACAAACCTGTTTCAACGCCCAGCTGGTCGCTGATGATGCTGATGGTGGTCATCAGAAGCACCACGATGGTCACCACGGCCGCAAGCCTCGGAATAAGAAGTAGCCGCAGCCGCTCAAGGTAGAACCGGAAGACAAGCCCCAGGGAAACAATCAGAATGAACAAAAGAATGCCCTTGAGCAACTCGGTTTCGCGAAAAGACAGTGCAATCAGCACCGGCGCAAAAGTTCCAAACGAACTGAAACCGATAAAGTTCCTCAGAAAAACGATCACCATGATGCCAAACGGCACCAGCAGAAGCACTTCGTAAACCGACTGTGTCTGAATCGGAAGTTGCAGTATCGAAATCTTGCCTATGCGTGAATTTTTTAGTTCCACCCGCTCGAAGGCGAGCTCAAGTGCACTCTCAAAGCTTTGTTTGATGGAAATCTGTACATCCTGCAGCTGCGCGCCACTCACCACCGCCAACTGCTCATCTCCCCGCCACCAGATCATGAACCCTTCCGGCAGGCCCTGGTGACCCGTTTCTGGATCGAATAGCAACCAGTCCTCGCCATCGTAGACCGCCAACATGGTCCTGACTGCTGCTCTTTGAGCCTCGTACTGCAGCATCACGCCGTGAATCTGCAGGCTTGGAATCCCGGCTCCAGCCAAGAAAGTCTGGGCAAGCCCGACCAGCTCGCGCGGTTCTTCTATTTCCGACAAAAACAGCTTGAAGTTTTCGTCGCTACCGGCACCGCGTAACCGAAACAGGATCGAGGCGGTAAATGATTCCGTGTCCGCGGATTCCTCCCTGACTTTAGCGACGATGTCCGCTAGCGCGGTGGCAAAGGGCTCTTCCAGTTGCGGTGCCTGTGGATTCCCGGGCCGGGCGGCAAATCTTTGTTGCCTCGTTTCGGGTATCACCGTCGCCCGGTAGTACAAAGTCCTGGGTTCGCGTAATTCACGGACGGCCCAGTGTGCCTGTCGGCTGAACGTTTCTTCATCCAGGGTCAGACCAAAGCCCCGGGAAATAAAATTTTCCCGGCTGAGGGTGAAGCCGCTGGAGCGGCTGGGCAATTTCAGTTCAGCCCGCACAGGACCACCTTCAGGCTGGATTTCCAGGCGGACCTGGATCGTCCATGCTTTACTGGTCAGGTCGGGCGTGACCGGAAAACCCAGCCTCACGACCTTGTAAGTAAAAATCAGTCCACCGAGCAACAAGAGCAGCAGGGAAAGCACGATCCATTGGCGGTATTTGCTCAAGATCCGCTACAATCCGGGTCACTGAGAAAGGTGTTGTCGGGATCAACCAGTGCAAAAGATTTGAGCGTGTTGCGTCCCAGCAAAAGCGGATAGTTGAACTCAGTGCGATCGATCAGACTGACCTCTGTTGCCAGCAACCGGCTTGCAATGCATAGCTTCATCAATACGACGGGGCGGATCTGCGCACGACCGTCATGCTGAATAACTCCTGTGGTCCGGACCCGCTCCCGAACGATGATGTATTCTTTCCCGGTTTGACGATCGGTAATACGGAACCGTACCCAGCGTTTTCCACGCTTGCGAAATTTCTTGATGATTACCGCATCAAGAGACGACGTTTCCGCTCCGGTATCGAGTTTGGCCTTCAGGTTGATATCCGGGCCGACCAGCACCGCGTTTTCAACCCAGCCTACGATTTCCAGTCTGCGCGTGCCAGCATGACTTTGCGTGGATGAAAGCAGCAGCAGAATGACCACGAAACCGTGAAAAGCGCATTGGAGTAAATTAACTGACAAAATGGTCACTTGTCCTTTAGGGGATAATCAAGCGGCGGATTATACAGGTAAATCGGAACGGGTCAGCGGCTAAAACGAACTGAAAATGTGAAAATTTTGTTAGTCACACTGAATTGTTTTGAAATTTATGGATAAATAATTGACGGATGCGATACCCAGGCTATAAAGTTGTAGATTCCAAACCACGCAAGAAAAACTTTTACCCAATTCCTAAACCGAGATTCAACATGTTAATCAAACGAACAAATAGAAAGCTCACATTGAATACACTGATTACCGCGTTAATTACCGTGTTAGTCACAACAGGCTTTTCAGTGTCCATATTTGCACAAACAACCGTGGACCAGGTCACTCGCGAAGGCGAAAAACGCGCTGACGCGGGTGCCGCTGAGCAACAGCGCGTTGAGCAGGTCGCCGATCAAACCGGCAAGTTACTTGGCGACTATAAGACCGTCACCAAGGTGGTCGACGGCCTGGTGGTCTATAACAGTCTCCTGCAGCGACAGATCGATCATCAGGAACAAGAAAAAACGGAACTGGCCACGTCCATGACCAACGTGGCGCTCATCGAACGCCAGATCATACCGATGATGACCCGCATGATCGACTCCCTGGAACTGTTCATAGAACTGGATACACCCTTCCTTATGGATGAACGGCGGAGTCGGCTGGAGCGTCTGCGGGGCATGATGGAGCGGTCAGATGTTACCGCCGCCGAGAAATTCAGGCGCGTCATCGAAGCTTATCAAATCGAGAATGATTACGGTCGAACGATTGAGGCTTACCGGGGCTCGGTGGTAATCGACGGCAATCAGCAGGAAGTAGATTTCCTGCGTATTGGCCGAATATCACTGGCCTATCAGTCTATAGGCGGAAAGAATACCGGCGCATGGGACACAGCAGCTGGGGCATACGTCAGACTGCCTCCGGAAAAGTATAAGAAACACATAGCACATGGGATCAGGGTAGCGCGCAAACAGGTTGCACCTGATCTGCTGGTGATACCCGTGGCCGCTGCTTCGAAGGCAACATTATGATTACCAAGGTAACTTTAGGCAGGGTAGGCAAGGCAGTCGTTATTACATGCCTGACCTTCGGGCTGGCCCTCGGGTTTGGCAACAGCGCCTTCGCGGTGCAGGCCGTTTCCATGGACGAGCTGCTGCAACAGGTCAAACAAGGCCGGGTCAAAGATGCGGCTGAGAACAAGCAGCGCATCGCGGATTTCCAGCGCGACCGTGCCCGGCAGCAGCAGTTGCTGGCGGATATGAAAGCAGAACAGCGCCGGCAGGAACAGCGCTCCAAGCAACTGGAAGACGCCTTTGAAGCCAATGATGTGCAGATCATCGATTTGGAGCGCGCGCTGCTGGAGCGTCTGGGCGACCTGAAAGAACTGTTCGGTGTCCTGCAACAGGCTGCGGGTGATGCCCGGGCTAATTTCGACGTTTCGCTGACCCAGATCCAGTACCCGGAGCGTACGGATTGGCTGATCTCATTTGCACAGAAGATGGGCCAGACCACCCGCATGCCGTCAATGGAGGAAATCGAGAGGATCTGGTTTGAACTGCAGCGCGAAATGACCGAGTCGGGCAAGGTGCTGCGCATCCCGACCACGGTGATTAACGCCAATGGTGAGGAAGAACAACGTGAGGTGGTTCGTGTCGGCCTGTTCAATGTCGTTGCCGACGGCAAGTATCTGGAGTACATTCCTGAGACCGGACGCCTGATCGAACTGCTGCGCCAGCCGCAGAGCCGCTACACCGGCCGTGCGGAAGACCTTGAAGAGGCCACATCCGGTTTGCATGCCTTCGCTATAGATCCGACCCGCGGCCAGCTGCTTAGCTTGCTGGTGCAGTCACCCAGCCTGATGGAGCGCATTGCCCAGGGTAAGGTCGTCGGCTACGTGATCATCGTTATTGGTATTATTGGTTTTATCATCGCACTGTGGAGAATGTTCGCGCTGGCAGCCATCAGTGCCAAGGTCAACCGCCAAGCGAAGAACCTGGATCAGGCGGGCAACAACCCGCTCGGTCGTGTGATCAAGATCGCGCACGACAGCCCGGATGTGGACGTGGAAGGCCTGGAACTGAAGCTGGGCGAGGCCATCCTGAAGGAGATACCGAAGTTTTACAGCATGTTACCGTTCCTGAAGATCATTTCAGTGGTGGCGCCGTTGCTGGGTCTGCTGGGTACCGTCACCGGCATGATCGTCACCTTCCAGGCCATTACGCTTTATGGTGCAGGTGATCCCAAACTGATGGCCGGTGGTATTTCAACCGCGCTGGTCACCACGGTACTCGGTCTTGTTGTTGCCATTCCAATGGTGTTCCTGCACACGCTGGTGCAGAGTCGCGCCAAGCGCCTGACCCAGATCCTGCAGGAAGAAGCGGCTGGCATGTTGTCGGAAAGGGCCGAACGCAGCGCCGCCTGAGAGTAGCAGACAATGGAAGTTCTTTATTACTACTTACCGTTCCTGGAAACCATCAGGGACTTTATCGAACTCGGTGGCCCGGTACTGCGGGTCATCGGCTTCGTTACACTGTTCATGTGGCTGCTGATTATTGAACGTATCGTGTACATGCGCACCGGCCACAGGCGTCTGGTCAGAAATGCCCATCAGTTGTGGGATGCGCGGACCGATTACTCGTCATGGAACGCGCATGCGATTCGGGCCCGGATCATTTCACTGGTATCAGCCAATGCCGAGCGTAACCTCTCACTGATCAAGACCTGTGTTGCACTGTGCCCGCTACTGGGTTTGCTGGGCACCGTGACGGGCATGATTGAGGTGTTTGAAGTAATGGCCGTTGCCGGCTCGGGAAATCCACGATCTATGGCTTCGGGAGTATCCAAGGCCACGGTGCCGACGATGGCAGGCATGGTGGCGGCATTATCCGGTGTTGCCATGAGTACCTACCTCGATACCAAGGCCCGGCGTGAACGGGACTTTATTGCGGACGAACTGTTTATTGAGCATGGCTGACCATCGCCGGTCCAGCATGCTCTTGAAGGAGAAATAATATGCGGCAGCTTTTAGCCCAGCAAATTGAAGACGAAGAGTCGGAAATCAACATCACGCCCATGTTGGACGTGGTGTTCATCATGCTCATTTTCTTCATCGTAACAGCGACTTTTGTCAAAGAATCCGGGATCGAGGTGAACCGCCCCGATGCGGCCACGGCGGTCAAGGCGGAAAAAGCCAATATCCTGATCGCCATTGGTCCGAACAATGACATCTGGATCGACCGGCGCCAAATCGATATCCGTTCGGTGCGGCCAAACATTGAACGCCTGCACGCCGAGAACCCGCAAGGTTCCGTCATCATCCAGGCGGACAAGGAATCAAAAACAGACACCCTGATCCAGGTCATGGATGCGGCGCGTCAAGCCGGCGTATTCAATGTCTCGATCGCGGTCAATGAACTGTAATAATGAACTTTTGTGAGGCGAACCATGTCGGCCACAATTCTTGAATCGCTATCGCTAGAAAAAACCGGGCATTTTGTCCGGCTCGCCATCGGCCTGGTCCTCGGGTTGGTGGTTACGGCGGGCCTGTTCTGGATGATGCAATACCTGATCGCAACAGCGGACCGTACTTTGAACGAAAGCTCAGCGGGACACCTGCTTGATTTTGTCCGGCTCAAGCGGGACGAATCCATCCAGCGCAGGCAGCTCAAACCCGAAAAGCCGCCCCAGCCCAAAACGCCGCCACCACAACCCCCCACGCCGAAGTTGGAGGATCTAAACCCGTCTGCTGAGAAGATCTTCATCGCTGCGGTGCCGGTTGAGACAGACATCGAGATGTCCGGTGGTTTCAGCCTGGGTGTTGGTGAAGGCGACTACCTGCCTATCGTCAAAGTCGCGCCCATCTATCCGGCACGAGCGCTGCAACGTGGCCTCGAGGGGTATTGTGTGGTCGAGTACACGGTAACCAGCCTCGGACAAACCAAGGATCCAGTGGTTGTCCAGGACCAGTGCACCAGTTCCCTGTGGCATCGCGCATCGCTCCAGGCCTCACTGAAATTCAAATACAAGCCCCGGGTGATCGACGGCGTGGCGGTGGAAGTACCCGGCGTGCAAAACAAGTTCACTTATGAAATTTTGGAATAGCGGTGAATTAAACAGCATGAACGCCTTTAAAATGAATCTGATTGTTGCGGGCTTCCTGAGCCTCTGTCTGGTGGGTATATCCAGCCAGGCGCAGACCCAGGAAAGGAAAACCAAGCAAACGGTTGCTATGAGTCAGAAGGTGTATGAAAAACTGATAGAAATCCAGGAATTGGTCGAGGCCAAGAACTATGCAAACGCACAACGCCTGATCGATGATGTAAGCCGAGTCACAGGCAAAAAAAGCAAGCTGAGCGATTATGAGCGAGCCCAGATTTATAACCTTGAGGGATATTCGTATTACCTGCAGGAGCGCTACGCAGATGCCATCAGGTCGTACGAAAAGGTATTGGCCCAGCCAGAACTGCCGGAAGCTCTTGTGCTCAGCACGCTCAAGACCATGGCACAACTTCAGTTCACCCAAGAGGACTACAAAGGGGCGCTGGTAACCATCAATCGTTTGATGCGAGCGATAGCAGAGCCCAGTGCCGATATTTACATGCTCAAAGGGCAGGCTCTGTTCCAGATGGAACGATATAACGATGCTTTACACCCGATCAAAACCGCCATCGACCTGTACCGCGACCAGGGTCGTCCGCCGAAGGAAAACTGGCTGCTCCTGCTGCGCGTGATCTACTTCGAGAGAAATGATTACGCCAACATGCTCAACGTGGTAAAGGAGCTGATCGTCTATTACCCGAAAGACACTTACATCCTCACCCTCGCTGGCATTTACAGCGAGCAGGGCGACACGAAAAAACAACTGGTCCTGACCGAAGTTCTGTATGAAAAAGGCATGCTGAACAACGCCGCGAACGTGACCAACCTGGCCAACCTGTACCTGATGCACGGTCTGCCCTACAAGGCCGCCGTCTTGCTGCAGACGGAGATGGACAAGAAAGTGGTGGTCAGCAACGAACGGAACCTGAGGCTGCTGTCCCAGTCCTGGTACCAGGCCAGGGAAGACCAGAAAGCCATCCCACCGTTGAAAGTGGCGGCAGGCATGTCCCAGGATGGTGAATTATACGTTCGCCTGGCCCAGTCCCACATTAACCTGGAGCAATGGAGTGAGGCCGTAGCAGCCATCGAGAAAGGTCTGAAACTGGGGGGCCTGAAACGGGATGACCAAGCCAACATCATGCTCGGCATGGCCTTGTTCAATCTAAAACGTCTCACTCAGGCCCGCCGGGCTTTCGAGCGAGCCAACCGGGACAACCGGTCAAAGAGAACCGCCGGCCAGTGGATCAAATACGTCGACAGCGAAATCAGGCGTGCAGAATTGATGGCGCAGGATGCACCTGAGTTCAAAAAACGTAAACGGGACGCCCTGGAAGATGTTCTGTCCACGCGCTGAAGCTTTCAGTTGATATAAATCTGAAATCCGCCCCAGCGAGCGTAATCCGCCGAACCATTTGCAGTGAGCAAAGCTCTCCTGGTCCTGGCAAGTGCTGCCGCAGTATCCGGAATGCTCTTAAGGTTCCGGTAAAACTCCGCAAAGAACCTCGCACGCTCCGCGTCCGGAATCCGCCACAGGCTGGTGACGACAAGCGGCACGCCCGATGCCAGGAAGTCGGAAACAAAGGCCAATTGGTGACCCAAATTGAATCTTTGGGTTCCTTCAATATTGAGACCGCTGAGCACCACCAGGCTCGCCTGGAATTTGCTTTTACGAATATCACCGGGCTGCAGAAATTCACCGACCGGCTTGACCACTGTTCCCGACAGCAGCAAACGGGACCGGTCAGGAAACTCCAGGTTGACCGTACCTGGAATCGCCAGGTGAATGACGTCCGCCGTCTCGAATCGCCCGTCCTGGAATTCATCGCGTCGCAGGGCAGTTCCCTGCACAATATGCAGGGACGGTCCGACAAAGATATCCGTAATTGCAAGTATCTCGGCCGAAGGTTTTTGCCCATAATCAAAAACATCCCGTCTGATCTCGGGTTTTCCCGCCAGGAAAAACAAGTCCAGCGTACCGGTATCCACGCGCACAACCGCTTTGTTCAACGCAGCTGGCGACATGATGTTGATGACCCGATGACTCTCGGCCAGGTACCGGCCATTGCGGCGCAGCAGGTCGAACGGAAACCCGCTCAGGGGACCTGTTGGCAGCAGGTAAATGAGCTCCGGCAACAATGCTTCAATCGGCGCAAGCAGGAGCTTGCCGAGTGATTCCAGGCTTGGGTTCAGAGTAAAGCCATCCCGTTTTCCCATTGAGGCCCGGACTTCTGCCAGCTTCGCTTTGATCTCCCGCGCAGCGCGCAACTCCAACAGGAGTACACCATCATTGCGCCCTACCAGGGCATAAACCTTGTCTTCGGAAAAGTAGTAGCTCAGCAGGGCTGAACCGGCACTCATTTGCCTGAGCAGCTGGTCCAGGCCGCTTTCATCAAGCACCTCATTAGCCGCGGTAAAACGATCGCGGGCCAGGCGCAACCATCGATTGATTTCCAACACCTCTGCAGTTGAAGCTGCATGCTCCGGGGTCTGCTGATTTTTCGCCAGCAAAGATCGGATCTGACCGCTTGCATCCCGCCCATCAGGCCCGCCAGCAGTATCTGTCAAGGAACCGCCAGGACTTTCAATTGCCGTCAGCGCGTCCAGCGCGAGCAAAGTCTGCCGCCCATCTGTAAACTCCCGGTCATTGACAGCTGAGCGCTGCAACACCATGGACATATAATCCCCGTAAACCTCTTCCCGCCTCTCCCAGTACCACGCACCCAGCACGCCTGGAAGGACGGAGCGATAAAAACGCAACTCTTCCACCAGTTGCGACATCTGCTGAATCGCTTGCGCCAGCCGTCCTTCTGCGCGAAGGTTTTTCGACCACAACCACTTTGCTTCCAGGGCGTAGGCTGGAATGCCTGCAGCGACCAGGAAATCAACAGACTGACGAACAACCTGACGAGAACAAGTCTGCTCCCTGCCCGCCTTACCCGATGATGACAACGAACACAGATAGAGTATTGAGCGATGCTGCAGCACCTTATCTCCGGCCTTAATCGCCTGTCGAACGCTGCGGCTGAACATGGATGAGGCCGTTGCGGAGTGGGTACCGTGTACCCTCAGGGCGTCGAGCGACTGTTCGAAAATGAATTTCGCCTGGTCAAGCTCGGAATCGCCGGCCCGATCCAGCATTTCTATAGCGCCGGCCAGACTACCCTGAATTTCATAAACAAAAGCAGCTTTGTTCCTGGCCAGGTTCTCGAGCTCAGCATTTCCTTCTGATACTGCGATGCTCAATGCCAGTTCGTATTGCTCGAGCGCTCGCGCAAGATTTTCTTGCTGCTCCCAGGCAAGTCCGTTATTGAATATTGCCCGGCTCCTTTCCAGCTGCAAGCCCAGGCCATTGGCCATCGTCGCAGCGCGCTGGTAAATCCGATGGACTTCATCGAAAGTGGCGGCAGCCTTCTGGCCCGAACCGGCAGCGGTGGACTCCAGCAATGCCGCACCTTCCAGTTGCAGTGCCGCCAACTCCACAATTCGCATCCCTGCCTTGTGCGCCGCTATCTCCACTTGACTGGCGAATTCCATGGCGGAAGGATTATCGTGCAATTTAAATAATACGAGATGGGCCGCGTAATATTCCGACCACAAACGCAACTCTTCCCGACCCAAAGATTCAAACGCCTGAGCCGCGCGCTTCAGGGTGTAGATCTTCATCGCCCAAGTTGCCGTGTCGTTGGCCTGGGTCGATTCAGCAGCGAGTGAAAGCAGGCGAAACGCCTTTAGCTGAGCAGCACTGTTCCGGTCTTTCCCGGTCAGCTGAACAAGTTCCATGCTGATTCGTGACCGTCGACTAGGCTCCTGTGGCCTCACCTGTATGATCAGCTGGCGTGGCTCCTCAACTGCTTCAATCAACTGGTAGACCGGCCCCAGGCGTCTGCCTGGAATCCTGGAGGCCATCACCAGGGACTGCTCCGGCCCCAGCACACGGGACTCGAATTCGATCCCGGCTGCATCAATCCTGATCAGCAGTGCGACTCCCGGGTACTGATAGATCATGTATTCTGCGGGTTTATCCGGAGAAACTTCGTCCGGTGGCGCGGCGCAGACCGGAGCCGGTGTGAAAAACACGCTCAGCAGAGCAAGCAACAGCCCCCCCAGGGTCCGGTACCCTGCTGGTTGAACCGTGCGTGGCCTGTCAAGGTTTTTTGTCATTGTGTTCCTGGCTCTTTATCCGTACGCACGCATGGTGCATTACTATAAACAGAAATTATTTTCCGCTAAAGACGCTAAAGACGCGAAATAATGCGGTTTTTAATTGCCATAACTGTCACAAAAGACAATCATGGAAGCAAGTTTTTCTATTGAGGCAAGATCAACAGCGGGGTAAATTCAAGTACTTTGAAATTACGGATCGTGGTGGCACAGTGACACCCTCTGTCGAATCCAACATCCCAGAAATTTCGCGTCTTTAGCGTCTTTAGCGGACTAATAATCGAGTCTGAGGCATCCGGCTCCGTTAACACTTCCCAGGTCACTGGGTTACAAGTATTACTAACCCATTGCCCCTCCAGCCGCTTTTTGGTAGCTTGCACTAAGTTTTTGGGGCTGATGCATGCGAATTCCTGACCGAAATACTGCCGTTTTCAGCACATCTGCGATCGACCTGTTCGCTTCGGCCCTGGGTGCTTTCATTCTGCTGATGATGTTGCTCTTTCCCTATTACCGTAACGCCGGCAGTGACGCCGCGTATGCCAAAACTGAAGACATTATGCAACAGCGCCGGCTGGCTGCCGGGGAAATCGAGGAGTTGCTTGCCGACCAGCGCGTTGCACAAAGTGAGTTGCAGGAACTCGATGTTGTGAACCGGGGCATCGAAGCCCAAATATCACGCATCCGGAACCAATTGGCCGACATCAAGACCCAACTCGCGGAAACGCCGGTACCAGCACCCGAACCGATTGAGGAGATTATTGAAGAGACGGAGCCGGAAGCATTGACAGCGGGAGTCGAATTTTCCATCCTCGGGTTGGCGACCCAGGCCAAGTCATTCGTGATCGTCATTGACATGTCCGGTAGCATGCTCTCCTATTCCTCCCTGATGATCAAATCCGTGCTGGAGGTGCTCGAACCACTGGATGAGTCCAACGAATTCGCCATCATCGGATACCAGGGGAACCCTTCCCCCGTGCTGTGGAACTATCCGGACGGAACCGGCCTGATCCAGGCAACACCCGAAAACCTGGAAGTCGCGAGGGCATTCACGGAATCCCTTGCACGCCGCTTCTCGGGTTCAACACCCACGCATTTTGCCCTGAAGTCCGCCATGCAATACCCCGCCAAATCAATCATCCTGATGAGTGACGGTGAACCGGACAATTCTCCGGGATTCATTATCCAGGATATTGCAAGTCTTAACCGGTTAAAGCACAAGGAAATTCACACGGTCGCAATTGGCGACTACACGCACAACCGTGGATTGGTTATGTTTCTGCAGGAATTGGCGAAACAAAATGGCGGCGACTTCGTGGGAGTGTCCCGATGAGGATGCGTCGCCGTAACTTCGAAATCTTTTCCCTGTCGGCGGTCGACTTGTTCGCATCTGCCATGGGTGCGTTCATCATCATCACGATCATCCTCATGCCGGACTACCAGAAGGAAGTCCGCTCGCAGGGCCAGCTGGAATTTCTCGAGGAACTCGCCGGCAGGACTCAGGCCCTGCTCAAGGAGACTGAACAGGGCAGCAAGGATATTCTCGAAGCATTGAAAGCGGCCCAGACCCGGCATGCACAGATGCAGGCGGAACAGGATATCGTATCCAGCGAGTTGGATACCCTCAAGGCCGAACAGCAGGCCAGGCATGACCAACCTCCGCCGCCTCCGCCCAGTCCCGTGGTCACTTTGGACAAGGAAGGCAGCAACCAGGTCACGTTCCGGTTTCTGGGCTTGAAAACCGATAAGAAACGATTCCTGTTCCTGGTGGACATGAACAGTTACCTCGCCGGCCATGAAACCCTGGTCAGGCGCACTGTCATCCGGGCGATGGATTCGCTGCAAACCGGCTACGAGTTTGGCATTCTCGGTTTCCAGCAACTGGATTCCGGGCCGCAGTACTACCGTTGGCCGGCAGGTGGCGGCCTGGCCAGCATGACTCACAGGAACCGCTCCGAGGCCATGGGTTTCCTGCGAAGCCTTGCCGGTAAATTCAAAGGTTCATCCTCCCTGCTGAATGCCTTCGGCGAAGCCTTCTCCAGCCCCGCTACAGCCATAATCCTGATCAGCGATGGTTTACCCAACCCGGCTTTCAATAACGGCCTGTCCCCCAGCCGGCTGGTACGCAGCATTACGGTGTCCAATTCCAAAGCACTGGAAATTCATGCCGTCACCGTGGGTGACTACTTTAAATACCGCGGTACGGTGGAGTTTATGGAATCACTGGCCAGGGCCAATTCCGGTGGCTTTATAGCCCTTGCCAATTAGCCTTACATATTAGTCCGCTAAAGACGCTAAAGACGCAAAATTATTGCTATATATTATTGACTGCCGCCAGTGTTAATCACTACGGAAAGTTTTTTGATCAAGCTGGACAAATCCCGTTAGATTTAGGTTTTCAGAATACTCCGGCCGTAATGTTACAGCGGCCTCCTACACCGAAACCACCATCCGAGAATTATTTAGCGTCTTTAGCGTCTTTTGCGGAAAAAAAATCAAGGCTTACTAAGTAACTGGGTTTCTGTCCAGTCGAAGTCTTTGCCGCACAGGGGCACGAAGCGCAGCTCCGTGTCACCCACGCGGATTTGGTTCCCCGCAGCCAATTGTGTATCCGCCAGCACGAGCTGACCTTCGAGATAAGTTAGGTTTTTACCTGCGCCAGGCTGTAGATAAAACTTCCTGTTCACGGGATCGTAGGTGACTGTGCAATGGTTCTCACGGGATATCCGGCTGTCCCCATGATCCAGTGCAATGGCTTGTGAAACATCTCGCCCGATTGAATTGTTGCCGTAGCCTAGCATGCATACGCTGCCACGTCCCGGACCGGAAATGACGGCAAGGAAACCCGAAACCGGGTTCTTAAGCGCCTGGTTTTCAGCCGCGGCTGCTTGCGCATTATCACCCCAAAGGATGCGCGTTGTAGACACATCTTGTTCCTGGTCAGCGGTATCTCGGAACCCGTCCACAGGTTCCAGATCTATCGTGTCAGGTTCCTCGTCCAACTGGAATCGGCGTGCCAGAGGGTTTTGGGTTGCAGATACCGGACTACCCGGTCCGTTGCCGGCGTTTTCCCGGCCTCGTGGACGAGGCACGCCTGGCGAGGTTCCCGAAGAAGGCTTTTTACGTCGAAAAATCATGATTTTTTACATTTCTCCTACGCCGGGTTAACCACCCGTTAAGGATTAACAATGTATCATAGTTACCCGAACACAACGGATGGCACTACATCTTGAAAATGGCGACCTTAAGCAACGGCATCCAGCGTCATGACAGACCCACGCAAATACTCCAGGGCTGGCGGAGAACTGGCCGTTGAAAATCAAAACCATCGGCCGGGGCGGTGAATGTGACATCGTGCTGGATCATGTCTCAGTATCACGCAACCATGCCAGCATTCATGTCACCGAAGAAGGCTACCTGGCGGTCCACGACAACAACTCCGGCAATGGAACTTTCCTGCATCGGAACGGCCGCTGGATACGCATCAGGAAGGTTGGCCTGGGAACTGCGGACCGCATCCGATTCGGCGAAAAAGAAGTGCCACTGGACCGCTTGATCGAAGCTTTCGGAAACAAAATAAGGGTGCGCCTGCGGGATGGCTGGTCCGTTCGGGGCAAGCCGTTGGTGTTCGATCAATCGTTTGCCGGACTCCCCAGGCAAAAAGCCGTGCTGAAAAATCCCAGGCGCGACCCGATCACCGGAAAAATCGAGGAAAAAAGGTAGCTGCAAGCTATCGATTGGGGAAACTCAGATCCATGCGAAACATTACTCTCACCGTAAGCCTGGTTACAGCCATCATCGCCATTGCCCTGATGGCCCGGATTCTGCCGCCCGAAGCCGCTTCCATCATGCTGGACCTCTACCGTTCAACCTGGCCCATTACCGTGCAGAACTTCCTGTGGGTGGCGTTTTTTGTTGGCCTGGGCGAGCTTTCGATCCGCTGGCGTGCGGGCCGCCTGGAGGAAAGCCAGCTCGACCGGAACTACCTTCCAGAGGACGAGGAAACCGTTCTTCGCCCGGGTGACGACATTACGCCCATCTACCAGAAGGTGCGCAACAGCAAGTACCGTAAAGTCTGTTTTGTGCCTCGCCTGATCGAGCGCTGTGTTCTCGGATTCAACCTCAGCCACTCCGCCGATCAGACCAACTCCTTACTCAACTCGAGCCTGGAACTGTACCTGCATGAAATCGACCTTCGCTACAACATCATTCGCTACATTACCTGGCTGATTCCAACGCTGGGGTTCATCGGAACGGTCGTTGGCATCATGATGGCGCTTAACTATGCTGGCGACCGCGCCAACGTGGAAAGTCCCGACATGCTCTACCAGGTGACGGAGCGACTGGGCGTTGCCTTCAGCACCACCCTACTGGCCCTGGTGATGGCGGCGATCCTGGTTTTTATCCAGAATGTGGTACAAGGCAGAGAAGAAAATGCCCTGAACAGGGCTGGTCAATACTGCCTGGATAACCTGATAAACCGTCTTTACGCTCCCTGAATGCGTATTGAGGTAATGCGGGCTAAATTATTCATCGTTTCGATTTGTTGTGCGGGGCTGACTGTTGGTCCAACGCTGTGCCTAAGCCAGGATCCTGCGCCTACCACCGCGTCCCAGCCCGCTTCGATGCCGGCCTGGATCGTGCCGGTGCTCAGGCTGGTTTCAGCAACCCACGTCGAACCCACCACAGGCGTGGTGATCTCGCCCACGGGCCTGGTGCTGGTGCCCGATGATTTTGCTTCATCGGATGATGAAATCATCGTGCTGGACGGCGGCACAGACATCATCCGCAACGGCAGGCCAGCTAAAATTGCGTATCAGTTTCCTGCTCAAGGCTTGATGGTACTGTCAGTCAAGTCACTAAAACGAAAAGTTGCCCGATTTACAGCGGGCGACCTGGCGGACGGCAGCTCCGTTCGCCTGCAAGCCTTCCCACCGGCGAAATTGATCGAACAGGGCGCACCCCCGGTGGATGTCTCCGCCACGATTTACATCCACCCTCAGAGCAAAAAAGCCACTCTTTCAAGCGCTACACCTCTGCCCAATGTCACAGGTCCGATACTCGATGCCTGCGGCAGGCTGACCGGATACAGCACGGCTGATGGTCTGCAGAGCATGTCCACCACGGAATCACCCCGCTACCACTGGAAAGACAGTTTGTTGGCGATCCTGAACGAAATGCAGATCGACATCATCGAGTTGCCCTGCGAACAGCTGCCCTCTGCGCCAGAGCCCCAGGACGAGACCATTGTGGAAACGGTAGATGAAATAAATGACGGCAAACCAGGAGACGATGAACCGGACCTG
>JADFKH010000183.1 GCA_022565025.1 Pseudomonadota bacterium | reverse complement strand
ATTAACCCGGCCCCAGGGTGGTTTTAGCCGCAATGCCAGGCGCCAATTTTCTCCAACAGACAGTAAGGGGAAATCATGGTACCAGTATACGAGCAGGCTGCCCGGCAATTCCTGTTGGTCATCATCAGGCAAGGGATCAAAGCGGAAACGGGCATAGTTGGGGTAAACTTCCGGAATGGACGAGACTACCCCACTTACTTCCATTACTTTCCCGCTCAGTGAATGGTCCAGCCGGTCTTCCAAACCCTGTTCAAACTGCCACAGTGTCCAGCAACACGCCAGGATCATTACCGCCATCGCGCGGGTAGCGGGTCGAATCAACAACAAAAGGCCGGCAAGACCGGCTGAGACAGCCATCCATAACGACGGCACCCTCGAGAACAGATGAGCGCAAAGCACGCCCAAGACCAGGCATGCCGGCAATCCCCCCTGCCCCTTCAAGCCACTCACCCCCTTAACATTCAGTTGATTTCCTGCAGACACCCCATGCGCAGTTCAAACTGCTGATCCATTCGCGCCGCCAACCGGGTGTTATGGGTGACCAGTAACAGGCTGGTTTTCAATTCCTGGTTCAACTCCAACAACATTCCATACACCTGATCGGCCGTTCGTTCATCCAGGTTACCCGTGGGTTCGTCCCCGAGCACGACCCTTGGATTACCCACCAGGGCGCGCGCAACGGCGGCGCGCTGGCGTTCACCACCCGATAACTCGCCCGGCTTGTGGTTGATGCGTTCAGCCAAGCCAACACGGCCAAGCAGGTGCTCCGCCGCGCTGACCGCATCCGCTGTTTTCTCGCCACGAATCAACAACGGCATGGCCACGTTCTCCAGGGCGGTAAACTCGCCCAGAAGGTGGTGGAACTGGTAAACAAACCCCATCGTCTTGTTGCGCACGAGCCCACGTTCTGCCTCGCTTAGCGCCCACATGGATGCGCCTTCAATCAGCACTTCACCCTCATCGGGTTTATCCAGGCCACCCAGTATGTGCAGCAGTGTGCTCTTGCCGGCGCCGGATGCACCCACAATGGCCAGTGACTTGCCCACACGTAATTCCAGGTTCACATCGTGCAGAACCCGCACTTCCTTTGGCCCCTGCCAAAAGGATTTTTTGATATTCCGAGCTTCCAGCGCAAGCCCCTGTGATTGCCCGGGCAATTGATCACTCATAGCTCAAGGCCTCTGCCGGATGAGTTTTCGACGCACGCCAGGATGGATACAGGGTAGACAGAAACGACATGACCAGGGTCATCGTGGCGAAGCTGATGATATCGCTACTCCTGAGCTCGGACGGCAGCTCCGTGATGTAGTAAATATCCGCCGGGAACAAACTGAAGCTGAAAAACTGCTCCAGGAACGGAACGACCAAACCAATATTCTGCGCCAACCCGATTCCACCTAGCACCCCCAGGCCGGTGCCAATAACACCAATAAGGCTGCCCTGAATGACAAAAATTCGCAGAATCATGCCTGGGCGTGCACCCATAGTCTTAAGAATCGCAATATCCGCCTGTTTGTCCGTGACAACCATCACCAGCATGGAGATGATGTTAAATGCCGCTACCGCGATGATCAGCGACAGGATCACCCACATCACGGTCTTTTCAGTTTTTACCGCCCGAAACAGGTTGCCCCGTTCCTGCGTCCAGTCGCGTACGATGTAATAGCCCGGAAGGTTTTCTGAGATCTCTCTCGCCACTTGCCACGCCCGATCCATGTCCTGCAAGTGCAGGCGTACACCGCCGGTCGACCCCTGGGGCATGCGCAGCAACCGGGCTGCGTCTTCGATATTGATCATCGCCAGTGTCGAGTCATTTTCAAACTCACCGAATTCGAATACACCGACCACGGTAAAACGGCGCATTAACGGCCTGGCACCGACCGGTGTCGCTTTGAGCCTGGGCGCAATCACGGTGACCTTGTCACCCGGCCCAACCCGCAATCTGGAGGCCAGGCCGAGTCCAAGAATGATGTTGTATTCGCCCGGTTGAAGGTCGTTAAGTGTACCGGACAGCATTTTATCACTGACTTCCGACACGCGTGCCTCAAAAGTGGGATCCACTCCCCTGATGAGAGCGCCCGATGACTCCTTGCCCTGCAGCCATACGCCTTCTTCGATGAAAGGCGCAGCACCGTTCACCTCAGAGTGTTTCTCGACCTCTTTGATCACCGAGCGCCAGTCCATCAGGGCGCCATCCATGGGCCGAATCGTGGCGTGTGCAATCGCGCCCAAAATACGGGCGCGCAGTTCTTTCTCAAAACCATTCATCACCGAGATCACCGTGATCAGGGTCGTCATACCCAGCGCGATTCCCAATATGGAAATCAGGGAAATGAACGAGATAAAATGATTCCGCCTCTTGGCGCGCAGGTATCTCAGGCCAATAAAGACTTCAAGTGGCTTGTACATTGCGCGAATTAGATCACAGCCGGCAGGCCATCACCAGCGGATGACGTGGTGAAGGCCTGTAGGAAATTAACTCTAGTGTAGCTTGATTCAATCTTCCAACCGATCCAGCACCGCTTTCAGGTTTTGCGGTAACGGTGCGTTGAATTCCACTTCCTCACCCAAGGATGTTTGGAAACTCAGTCTCTGAGCATGCAGGAAAACTCGCTGCAGACCTTTTTTTCTCCACTGTTGAACGGACTCCTTCGACGAATAGCGGGTTTCACCAGCCAACGGCATCCCGATATGGCGTGCATGTACCCTGATTTGGTGTGTTCTTCCGGTAAGAAGTTCCGCCTGGGCATAGGTACAACCGGCATAAGCTTGCAAGCGCCTGAAGCGGGTCAGGGCTGGCTTTCCTTCTGCGTTTACTTCAATCTTCTGTTCAGCCCCGGCCTGCACTTTCTGCAAGGGGGCATCTACTTCGACCATCGGCTCCTTCATGTCACCGTCCAGCAGGCACAAGTAGAATTTTTGTACCCGGCCAGCCCTGAATAGTCCGGTCAGGTGCTTCAGGGTTTTGCCATTTCTTGCCAGCACCAAGCAGCCGCTGGTTTCACGGTCCAGGCGATGAGCCAGTTCACAGTACTCACCGGGGTGAAGTTTCCGCACCACATCGATCAAGCCCCAGGGATGTCCGCTACCGGCATGCACGGCCATTCCTGAAGGCTTGTTGAGCACCAGAAAATCGTTGTTTTTGAAAAGAACGACATCCCTGATTTGGCTGCACACCTGGTCAGAGACAACCCTTTTTCCCTGCTCCCGGATCCGGGCAGGTGGAATCCGGACTTCATCACCTTCACACAGTCGCGTGGATGGCTTGCAGCGCCCACCGTTAATCCTGACTTGGCCGGTACGAATCATCCGGTAGAGCGCTGAACGGGGCAGACCCTTAAGCCGGGCCGCTAGAAAGTTGTCCAGTCGTTGATCATCACGATCCGCAGAAACCTTCACCAGCTGGACACTTGTTCTATTTGATCTTGACATTGAGCGGCAACTCATTGATTGGGCGATAAAACGCTGCTATATTATATCGCTTCGGAATTCCACGCGCTGGATGACGTCAAGACAGAACGTCGCTTTACGGTCACCCCGACAGCGACCACCGGCCACAAGCCGATGGAATGATTCCAGCGGTCGTACGATTTTGCACCTGATCGTTCAGAATTGTTTCCGAAAGTGTCCCTGATGCGCGAGTGCGCAGCTGGTAAATGATCAGCCGAGAATATTTCAGGCGAAGGAAATCCGGGAATAAAAAACCGGGCAGCCAGCAAAGAACCCGGACACAAATTAACAAAATTACGGCAGCAGCCATGACGGCTGTTGTCATGAACCGGGACGATACTGTCCCGTCAAAGAAACATAAATTGGCAACCCTGGCACGCCCTTCCACAAAGGGGCCGGGAGCACGAGTAGCGTAACAGCAGGGTGAAGCGCCTGCCTGCATTGCGTGTTTAGGCCGGGATGCCTGAGGCAAAATAAATGAAAAGAATGCTGATCAACGCGACTCAGCCAGAGGAGTTGCGGGTAGCCGTGGCAGACGGTCAAGTATTGATGGACCTGGACATAGAAACACGGTCCCAGGAACAAAAAAAAGCCAATGTATACAAGGCCCGCATTACACGGGTTGAGCCTTCGCTCGAAGCCTGTTTCGTGGATTTTGGTTCCGAACGCCACGGTTTCCTGCCACTCAAGGAAATTTCCCCGGACAGTTACCACCCTTCCGCAAAAAAAATTGAAGGTAAAATCTCCATCCGTGATGCGGTAAAACAGGGGCAGCAAATCCTTGTCCAGGTTGAGAAGGAAGAGCGCGGTAACAAGGGCGCCGCCCTGACTACCTATATTTCATTGGCCGGCCGCTACCTGGTCCTGATGCCAACCAACCCGAAAGCCGGTGGCGTATCCCGTCGCATCAGTGGAGAAGACCGCCAGGAACTGCGAGAACAACTGCAGAAGGTTATTGCTCCGGATAACGTAGGAATCATCGTCCGTACCGCCGGTGTAGGCCGGGAAGCTGAAGAACTTCAGTGGGACCTGGACTACCTGCTGCAACTGTGGAACGCCATTGAAAAAGCGGCAATTGAGCGACCTGCTTCTTTCCTGATATACCAGGAAAGCAACCTGTTCATCCGCGCACTCCGGGATCATCTGCGTGACGATATCGGGGAGATTCTGATTGACAACCCCGAAGTATTTGAAGATGCGAAGGAGTTTATGCAGCAGGTGATGCCGCATTACGTCCGTAAGCTGAAGCTTTACCAGGATGACGTTCCCCTGTTCAGCCGCTACCAGATCGAAAGCCAGATCGAAACGGCATTCGCTCGCACGGTGCACCTGCCCTCGGGCGGTGCTCTTGTCATTGATCACACCGAAGCGCTGCTTTCCATCGACATCAATTCCGCCCGTGCAACCAAGGGCGCCGATATCGAGGACACAGCCTACAAGACCAACCTCGAAGCTGCTGATGAAATAGCCCGTCAACTGAGACTCAGAGACCTGGGCGGGCTTATCGTGATCGATTTCATCGACATGATGGACCGCAAACACCAGAGAAAAGTCGAAGAGCGGTTGCGCCATGCAATGCAAATCGACAAAGCTAGGGTTCAGACCGGGCGTATTTCACGCTTCGGCCTGCTCGAAATGTCGCGCCAGCGTTTGCGCCCTTCGCTGGGTGAATCCAGCGAGGAGACCTGCCCCCGTTGTGACGGCCACCGCACCATTCGTAGCATCGAATCACTGTCGCTATCCATCCTTCGCCTGGTGGAAGAGGAATCCATGAAGGAATTCAGTGGCCAGGTCATCGTCCAGGCGCCAACGAAAGTGGCGAATTTTCTATTGAACGAAAAGCGCAAGAATCTGGCGGATATCGAGTCCCGGCAATCTGTACCGATCGTTATCCTGGCCAACGAACACATGCAGCGGCCCAAGTTCGAGATTCACCGCTTACGGAAAACTGAAGTCACTGATGATCCCAGCTATTCTCACATGTCGGAACCACAAACTGAACTCGTGGCCAGTGCCGAAATGCAGGCAGCCGCCATCGTCGCCCAGGCCCCGGTAGTCCAGCAGGTGACCCATGCCCGCCCGGCACCCACACTGGAAAAGAAGAGCAAACCCGGACTGTTCGGGCAGTTTTTTGGCAAGTTGTTTTCAGCTAGCGAGAAACAACCAGCAAGCACAGCGAACACGGGGAAGGCGAGCACAAAGAAAACAAGCAAGAAAAAAACCACCCGCAGGCAAAGCCGGAAACCCGCTCAGGC
>JADFKH010000014.1 GCA_022565025.1 Pseudomonadota bacterium | reverse complement strand
CTCTGTGAGCAGACCCCCGTGCTGGAAATCACCGGACGCAGGCTGCGTACACCGCGCGGATACGTGACAGCGCAAACGATTGTAGTGGCCACCGAGGGCTACACCAACACCCTGCCCGGCCAGCAGCGCCGCCTGATCCCGGTGCATTCCATGATGGTGGTTACCGAGCCCCTGGAGACGGAGCAGATCGAGGCCATTGGCTCTCCCGGGCGGTTTACCTTCGCCAATCTGGACCGCATCGTGACCTACGGCCAGTTGACCAAAGACAATCGCATCGCTTTTGGCTGCCGCGGTTCCTACCATTACGGTTCAAAAATTCACCACTTCGATCCCCTCGAGGCCGAATTCAACCTCGTGCGAAAAACCCTGCTGCGTTTCTTCCCGGTTCTCGAGGGCATCCATTTCACCCATGCCTGGGGTTGCGCTATGGGTGTTTCCCGCTCCTTGAGGCCGTCCGTTAACTATAATCCGGGTACAGGACTGGCCTGGGCGGGTGGCTACTTCGGCAATGGCGTGGGCGCGACCAACCTGGCCGGCAGAACCATGGCAGACCTGATCCTGGGCCGGGACACCGAGCGGGTGGATACACCCTGGGTCAATCCACCCGACAGTCACGACAAATGGGAACCGGAACCCGTTCGCTGGCTGGGCATCCATACCCGGCGCCATTTAATGCAACTGGCGGACAAGGCAGAATACACCGGCAGCTTCTTCGCACCCGTGATCAGCAAGACGCTGAACACCCTGTTTCCTTAGGGCTGGCAATATGCGGGCTAATATCAGCTCTGCTTCATCTCACGCATCAGCGAATAAACCAGCCATCCCACCAGGACGATGGCGCCGATAAGGCCGGCCCACAACAACGAGACCCTCCAGGGTGTGCTACCGGATAGTGCCAGCCGGTCCGGGCCCGCGATCAGCTCCCGGGAACCAACAACGGCGGTGCCCGCCTGCCCGGATTGCCGCAACATGCGAAAAATGGCGCTGTCTCCCAGCACGGTTTCCTGCGGAAACTGCTCCAGGGCGTCTTGCGCCCGCCCGGTAACCAGTTCGAATGGCTGCGAACCCTGGGCCAGGAAGACCAGGCGGTCGGGACGCCACCCCAGTTGCAGTCGAACCGGGCCCGTCGTCATGCCCGAATCAATCCGGATTTTCCATTGCCCAGCGCGCACATCACGCACCGCTGCCGCGGGTGACTGCAAGGCGCTTCCCTGCCTGGAGATGTTGTAGAAGATGCCATTGTGGGCAAGGCGCCAGCTGTCCTGCCCGCCGCGGCGGTAAAAAACACTGGCTCGCACGACGACGTTGTCATCGGGCAGAAGCACGTTCACCCGGTCAACCGGTGGATACCCGCCCACATCGAAAACCAGCTCACGCTCCGTTTCACCAGGCTCGAAGTTATCCAGGATCAGCCAATCGCGCGGAGCCGCAGTACCCTGTTCGGTGTAGATTCCGGTTACGGCGTTCAACTTCCAAGTGACCGGCATTTCCTGCCAGGTGATGCGCAGATAATCCGATATTTTGCGGGCCAGGCTCACCCTTCTCTGTTCGATCCGGGTCTGCTCAAACTGGAGTTCCGCCAGGGTCGAAGTACCCAGATTGCGCCAATGGCGAAGATCGTCGCTGTCTTCGACCATTACCGTTCCGATAAACCCCTGAGGCAACGGTTGCCAGACAAAATCCAGGGCTTCGAGGGCAAACTCAAGTTCCCGAACGTCAATGATGTAGGCCGAGAGTGGCCCTTCGCCATCTGCATCACCGCGATCGCGAAAAGCCCCGGCCCTGACATCCAAATCGAGTGTGGTCGCATTTGCATTTTGGTGCAGCAGGAGACGCAGTTGATCGGGCTGGTCAGCTTGCTGACCGTAAAGTGGTACCAGGCCCAGCACTGTTTTTTGTTCCGTACTTGTGTCCTCCGGGGCGGGATGCTCGAATATTCGCGGCACCGGCTGGCCAGCGGCGTTGTAGACACCTGCATCGCGCAGGGCCGGATCTGCGACGGCCCGGTAAACCTCGAGGGTAATAGTCGCGGATAAGAACTCTGAACCCTCCTGTATCTCCAATGGGAAGCCGTAAGCATATTCTTCACGATCGGGCAATTCCCCTGCCACAGCCAGCCCGGTCACGGTGGCCAGCAATAGGTGGGTAAGCCCGCATATTGCACGAAGGCGGACGATAATATGATTATTCATGAACAAATTTAATAGCTAAAATCCAAAATGATTGCCTTGCAAAAAATACAGTTTGTCCTATCCGGTTTTGCACCGCATCTGGCTTCACATTTCGGCCGATCCTTCAAAAACCATAGCTATGGCTATGCTTGTTTGAACGATCGACCAAACTGTATTGCCAGCTACACTGCACAACCGGATCCTTCGTGCAATATGCGGGCTAGGGATAATTCACGATTCCGTATTTTCATGGGTCGATTTAATCCCTTTGCTCATCTGCCACGGTGCCAGGTGGTACCGGTGCAAAGTAGCCTACCACCAACAGCAGGGCACCAATGCCGATAAAGGAAATGATGCGCTCGATGGTGCCGCTGTTGCCCAGATCAACGAGAAACAGCTTGATGACCACCAGCGCCATGAAGCCAGCCCCCGTCAACCATACCGGGCGGCGTGTGCTTCGTGTGCCCCAGATCATTCCGGCGAAGCCGAGCAGCCCCCAGTAAATCGACAGAGCCGTTTGCACGATGACCGAGTCGTACAGCGCATCGATATTCCAGGGCACACCGCTGAGGTGGTGCACCGCACGCACCAGAGCCAGGGTGGTCAGGATAAAAAACGCCGCTGCCAGCATCAGCCGGTACGGGTAAAGGTACGACGGAGCCTCCCCTGCTCCGGCCATGCCGGATTCCCGCCGTATAGCGGCTAGTGACAGCATTGCGCACAGTAAGGCGAACGCCATTGCCAGGTCAAAAGGGTTGATTACGGGGATGTAAGGCCAGGGATCAGAATCACCGGGCTGTACCAAACTCAGCCACACCAGGCAGATCACCTGACCAGCCACGAGAACAACACTGGCCAACAGGTAGGTCATCGGATGGCCGGGCACCGGCCACGCGGGGCGGTTGCGAAAGCGCCAGACCAGCAGCGCCATGATACCCATCACAGTCGTCGCGGCCGCTCCGGCCCATGCGCTGGAGGCTATCAGGTCCGTCCACCACGAGGCTTCCAGCGCGAGCAGGCCGGTGAGCAACAGCAGTGATCCGAAGTGCCAGGCGGGCGCCAGTTGCTCATCATGTTCATCCATGACCCGCAGCACGAAAACCTGGATAAGCCAGGCCACTGGCCAGGCCAGCCAGCCGAGGCCAAACAGGAAATGATCATCTGCCACCCAGTACCCGAACGAAAGCAACACCAGCAGGGGCAGGAAAACCAGGCTGGCTTGGCGCGCCTTTACCCATTGACGGGCACGGCCCAGCCACGCTCCAGCGCCCATGCTCAGGGCCAGGAACAGCAGGAACACGTGGGGCTGGTTAAGCGTGCTCACCCGCTCGTTTGTTTCCATCCAGCCGGTGCCAATCCACCACACAGCACCCCAGACAAACAATACCGTTGCGGCAAGCCTGTGCACCATTTCATAGCCCTGTTTGGCCAAGGTCTCCAGTCTTCTCGAGGCAAAAAATGCACTGAGACTGAGCAGCACACCGCCAAGCACATTGCCGTTCAAAATCGGCAAGCCGGCGCCGTACCGCCAACCGTGTTCAATCAACGAGACTCCGCTGAAAAATATCAATAACACGCCGGCAAACTTTGCCAGATGCCCGCCTTGGCGCGTACCTACCCAGACCAAGGCCGCTCCCTCGAGCGCCCAAGCGGCGGCTGTCCAGCGCGCGTCCAGTGCAAGCGGTATGGTGATCGTAGCGAAGGCCACCGCGAGCGCCAGGAAGGACTCACTCAGCAGGCGCAGATATGCGCCCTTGTTGCGGAACAACCAGGTGGAGGTAAGTGCGTAAAAAACGGCTGCTGCGGCGGCGCTGGTGGCCAGCCCGTATTCCATGCCATCCACCAGCGCAGCCTGCAGGGCAAAAACGATGACGGGCGTGCCAAACACCAGGGTTCCATCCACAATGCCGAGGCGCTCCGGAGGCTGGCGAAGTGCGTACAAAATCGCAATCGCCTGATAAAAGAGGAAATACAGCACCAGGAATGGCTGAGTGCTGGCCCACAAACCGGGCTGGTAATACTGGTACCCCCAAAGACTTCCAATCAAAAAGGTAAAGACGAAGCCGACCAGGTTCAGTTCACGCCAGGCACGGAACCAGGCAATGCCGAGAATAGCGCCGTTCAACACCAGGTAGTAACTGAACAAAATGACGTGGCTGCCCTGCCCGGTGGACGCCAGTACCGGCGCCAGGAAACCGCCGACAATGCCCAGTATGGCCAGGGATCGCGAATTTTGCAGCACTGCCAGGGCGCCGGTAGCGAAAGTCAGCGCCACCAGCAGAAGGAATGCCAGCGGCGCGGGCAGCAATTGCCACAACTGCAGCGCGGCAAAAATGGTCAGGAACAAAATACCCGCGCCACCGCCCTGCAAACTGAGGGCATAGACCCTGGTCTTCTCGCGCAGACGCCAGCCGATTACGATCAGGGCCACACCGGCCGCCGCCACCGCCAGCAGACGAAATTCCAGTGGAATGACCATCAGTTCACGCTCGACTGCATACTTGAGCAGAAACGCGACACCAAAGAAGGAAATAATGACCCCGAGCTTGACCGGAACGTTGCCGGTGGTAAACCAGGTAGTGATTTTTGCCATATAAGACCGCAGTAAGGATGGCCAGACCGGCGCTCGGTCGCGCTCCGGTAAGTCCCACGATGAGTCTGGTGGCTTCAATGGCGCCTCGGTTTCCGCCTCGTCAACCCGAGGCTGTAGTGGCGGGGGCACCTCGGGTATTGCCGGGACCGGAGGCTGCTCGCCAACCGATGACTCCAATTGCCGAATACGGCGGTCGAGTCGGGTGACGTGGGCCAGCACCACCCCGATCATCGCTCCACCAACAGCACCCACCAGGAAATCGCCGCCCCAGCCAGCAACAGTTCCACCAATGATCAAACCGAGAACGGCGTAGAAAAAGTACATATTCCAACCCACCCCAGCCATGCCGGGTAAACACGAAGAGTTGCAAACCCGCAAGAATGTTGATTGATGATCCCTCTTCAACACTATATTACCCTTCATTTGTGGAAGCGCGCTCTTCTTGCCAGATTTCCCCGCATCAACGGGTCTGCTAGATAACAGTATTCGAGGCAATGATGAATATCCTGACCGTACCCCTGTTTCGATCCCGTGCCGTTCGCTGGCTGGTCTGGCTGGCGCTTATCGTTTTTGGCGTCTACCGGCTGGTATTTATGCCGTCGATTCTGAACGCCACGACCGACAACGGCTTCGATCTTACCAACAGCGAGATCGACACCCGGAAAATCGAGCATGGTGGACCGCCGAAGGACGGTATTCCTGCCCTCGATTCGCCCCGCTTCACGTCCCCCCAGGATGCGACGTTCCTGCGCGAAGATGACTGGGTCATCGGTCTTGAAATAGATGGAGATGCGCGCGCCTACCCGGTCAAGATCCTCAACTATCACGAAATCGTCAACGATCGTATCGGCACCCTGGCTGTACTCATCAGTTATTGCCCGCTGTGCCGGACCGCGATGGCATTTGACTCAAGCAACCAGGGCATGCCATTGAGTTTCGGGGTTTCCGGCCTCCTGTATAACAGCGATGTACTCATGTACGACCGCCAGACCGAATCGTTGTGGTCGCAGATCATGGGCCGGGCGATTTCAGGGCCCCTAAAGGGCACCGCGCTCAACCCCATCCCAATTATGCATACCACCTGGACCGACTGGCTCAGCCGCTACCCGGACACCCGCGTGCTCTCGACCAACACCGGGCACAATAGACGCTATGGTGTTGATCCCTACGCAAGCTATCGGAGCAGTAACCAGATTATGTTTTCCGTGGATAACCGGGACAAACGATACCCGAAGAAGGAATTTGTAATTGGCCTGAAACGGGGTGGGGTGAGCAAAGTCTGGCCGTTCAGCGAGCTGGAAACCACCTGGCAGGATGAGCCGGGTAAGGAATACCTCGAGGACCGGGTAAATGGCGAAGTGGTGCGGGTTTATTTCAACCCCGGCAAACGCAGCGCACGAATTACGGATGCAACTGGCCGTCTGCTCGATGGACTGTCAGCTTACTGGTTTGCCTGGGTAGCGTTTCACCCCGATACGGAAGTTTTTACCGCGGACTGAAAATTTACTCCATCCGGAGTTGCCATCGCCTACTATAGACAAAAATACCGGGCATACACCATGGCGACGCAATACCAGCACCAGGAGCACACCCACTCATACTACGCCGCAACGGTCAATGAAAAGACCGATTATCCCGTGCTCCAGGGGGCAAAATCAGCAGATGTCTGTGTCATCGGCGGTGGATTTACCGGCGTGGCCACCGCCCTGACACTGGCCGAGCGTGGCTATTGTGTCGCACTGATCGAGGCTAACCGAATTGGCTGGGGCGCATCCGGCCGCAATGGCGGACAACTGATTAACGGCATCAGCGGGCTGTCCAAGATCCGGAAAAAACACGGCGAAGGCATTGCCGACATGCTGTGGGATCTCCGGTGGCGGGGCAATGATATCGTGCACGACCGGGTCGCCCGCTATGCCATCGACTGTGATTTCAAGACAGGTTTTGTCGAGGTCGCGCTCAAACCGCGCCACCTGGATGAGCTGGAGGAATACGCAGCGGAAATGGACGCGCACAATTTTGCCCACGAATACGCGCTCTGGGACCGGGCAAAGACTCGAGAAATACTGGGCACCGACGCCTATATCGGCGGCTTTGTCAATTATCGTGATGGCCACCTGCACCCACTGAACCTCTGCATCGGCGAAGCCCGTGCGGCCTATGAACTGGGCGTGCAGATCTTCGAGCAGTCGCCGGTGACGAAGATCGAGCATGGCGACAAGCCAAAGGTCCATACTGCCGGTGGGCACGTGGTAGCCGAGTCCGTGGTGCTGGCGGGCAATGCCTATCACCATCTGGAGCCGAAGCACCTGTCCAACCTCATCTTCCCGGCGGGCAGCTACATCATCGCAACGGAGCCCCTGTCGGATGAAATGGTAAACGAGATCAATCCGCTGGACCTGGCCGTTACTGACCTGAACGAGGTGGTGGATTATCACCGCTTATCGGCCGACAAGCGCATGCTTTACGGTGGGCGATGCAACTATTCAGGCCGCGAACCTGCCAGCATCGAGGCGTCTATTCTGCCCCGCATGCTTAAGACCTATCCCCAGCTCAAGAACGTAAAAATCGAATACGAGTGGGGTGGCATGATCGGCATCGTGCTGAACCGCATCCCGACCCTGGGGCGCATCAATAAAAATGTGTATTACTGCCAGGGTTATTCGGGGCATGGCGTGAACGCGACGCACGTGATGGGCGAACTCGTTGCTGATGCCATCGCCGGTACGATGGAAAAATTCGACCTGTTTGCCAACATGAAGCACTTCCGGATTCCAGGCTCACAATGGATGGGTAACCAGATCATTGCACTGGGCATGTTGTACTACCGGATGAGAGACTTGTTGTGATCTCCTATGGGTTTCTCAAACGATTCCTTTAATCCTTTAATTTGAAAGAATGCCGGGTTTCTTCATCGTATCCAGGTACCAGGAAAGGAAGTTCCGTGTGAAGTCCTCCATTGTGGAGAGCGGACCGGGCCGATAAAAACGGGAATTTACCCCCTGCTGGTTGTGCTCGATGATCACCTGGTCGGCCTGTGTCGTGACATCCCATAACCAGGTAAGCTTGTCCCTGTCGTAGACCCTGCCCTCCTGCGCATCGCCGTTGACCAACCAGGTGACATCACACTCCGACTGGCCGACCGAAAGTGGGGTAAAGCGGTACATGACCACGTGATCGCAATACATCAGTGCATAGGTCACTGGCCCCACTTGTAAATCGGTGGCGCCACCATCGTAGTCACGAATGTCACCGAGCAGCGGTGCTACCGGTTTGCCATCTTCGCTGCCGGTGACATGACCACGAATCAGGGCATAACGTTCGTAAGCAAAATCGGCGCCAAATCCCGGCGCCTCGAGGTAAGTTCTGTTGACAAAGTCCGTACTCAGGCCACAGGCCTGTGCGCGGCCGAGTACATCCTCGTGCTCTTGCCCAGTACGCTGTGCCGGCCAGGCGAGGCTGTGGCCGCGCGCGTATTCCGGGTGTGACGGCGCACAGTGGTAACACTCGCAGTAATTTTCTACCGCCAGCTTCCAGTTGGATTCGATGGGATAGGTCTGGCGGTGGGCAACCTTGGCATTTTCCAGCCGGTACGGGCTCAGGCAGTTAGCCAAACCGTCGCGCACCGGCGCGAAAGAAGACGGTCGATCGGCAAAATTGACGAAAATCAATCCTGCCAATAACTCGACGTGAATTTTTTTCAGGGAAATACCGGACTTGTCGAAGGATTCACCCATGTGAGCAGCACCCCGAAGTTGACCCTTCAGGTCATAGCTCCAGGCGTGGTAGGGACAAACCAGGATTTTCGAGCAGCCCTTGTTTTCAACACAGATACGCGAACCACGGTGCCGGCACACATTGATCAAGGCATTGATCTCATCCTCGGTGCTGCGCATGATGATCACCGACTCATCGGCCAGCTCGAACAGGAACCAGTCACCCACTTGCGGAATCTCGCTCTGGTGGCCGGCGTACAGCCAGGAATTCATGAAGATCCGCTCGATATCCCGCTGGTAGATATCCGGGTCACGGTAAAATTCCTGCACCATCGAAAACCCCTCGGGTTGATTCGTGGCCAGCTCGATTATGTCTTGTTCATTCACTCGTGTTCTCCTTCTTTCCCGCAAACAGCTGGCATTATCCAGCCCTCGATTTATCTTTCGGCTGCGTCAGCATGGCCGCCGTGATCACGCCGGCTGAAACCAGCAGGATGATGACCGTGGCCAATGCATTGATGTCCGGTGTCACGCCCAGCCTGACCTTGGAAAAGATCAACATCGGCAGCGTGGTGGCGCCCGGCCCGGACACGAAACTGGCGATAACCACGTCATCCAGCGACAGGGTGAATGCAAGCAGCCAGCCGGAAATCATCGCGGGGGCGATGGCGGGTATGGTGATATCGAAAAATACCGCCAGCGGGCGGCCGCCCAGGTCCATCGCAGCCTCTTCCAGCGACTGGCCCATGCCGCTCAGTCTTGAACGCACGACAACCGTCACGTAGGCCATGGAAAAAGTAATGTGGGCGATGGTGATGGTCACAGCACCACGCGAACCCGGCCAGCCAATCCACTCGGACAGGGTAATGAACAGGAACAGCAGGGAAATACCGGTAATGATTTCCGGCATGACCAGTGGGGATGTGACCATACCGGTCAGCAGGGTCCGACCCTTGAATCGTCCCAAGCGGTTCAGGGAGAGGGCGACCAGTGTGCCGAAAACGGTCGCTACCGTGGCGCTGACAAGGGCAATCTGCAGGCTGAGCAGCGCCGCGGCCAGGATGTTTTCGTTGTCCAGCAATGAACGGTACCAACGCAGGGAAAACCCTCCCCAGAGCGTGACCAGCCTCGAGTCGTTGAAGGAATAGACGATCACCGAAAGCAGCGGAAGGTAAAGAAAAGCGTAGCCGAAAGCGACCATGGTAAGCAGCCCTGTTGAACGCCGCTTCATACCACACCACCTTGTGCTTCGGCCCCGGCATCGGTTTGGGCCTGGGCTTTCTGGAACCACATCATTGGCAGCACCAGGATCAACAACAGGACGACCGACACCGCAGATGCCACCGGCCAGTCACGGTTGATGAAAAACTCGTCCCACAGGGCACGCCCGATCATCAGCGTGTCGGAACCACCCAGCAGTGCCGGGATGATGAACTCGCCGATGGCCGGGATAAACACCAGCAGGCAACCGGCAATAATGCCCGGCAATGACAACGGTAATGTCACGTCGAAAAAGACCTGCCAGTTCCGGGCGCCCAGGTCGGCTGCCGCATCGTGCAAATCAAGATCCAGTTTTTCCAGGTTTGCATACAAGGGCAGGATCATGAACGGCAGGTAGGAATAAACAATGCCCAGGTACACGGCGAAATCGTTGTAGATCAGCGCCAGCGGCTGATCGATCAAACCCAGCCACAGCAGGAAATTATTGATCACACCATGGGTGTTCAGCAGGCCGATCCATGCATAGACCCGCAACAGGAAGGAAATCCAGAACGGCAGGATGATGCCCAGCAGCAGCAGGTTTCTCCTGCGTGGGGTCTGGCGGGCAATGAAATAGGCGATGGGATAACCCAGCAACAGGCACAACATGGTGCTGATGGCCGCAAGCTTGATGGAACTCAGGAAAATGACACCGTAGTAGCGATCCTCGAACAGGAATAGGTAGTTGTCCAGCGTCACGTAGATCCGGTCCCAGCCCTGGGCGGCCCAGTCGATCAGCGCAGTGAATGGTGGCACCGCCACCAGTGGGTCCGCCAGGCTGATCTTGAAGATAATGATAAAAGGCGCCAGGAAAAACAGCAGCAGCCACAGGTAAGGCAGCACCAGCGCCATGCGCAACCATTGGCGGCGGCCGTCTCCCCGTTGCAGTCTCCTTATCATCTGGTTTAGACCTCCAAAAGTATCGTGCTGCGGATGTCCCAGGAGATAAAAACCTGGTCATCCCACTCGACGGTCTTGCGGGCTGTCCTGACCCGGTTCTGGGCGCTGACCTGCAGGATTTTGCCACTGGCCAGTTCCACCCGGTAGATGGACAGGTTACCGAAGTAGCCAAGGCCTTCCACAGTCCCTCTGAACACGGTCCTGCCCCCGCCACTACCCTGTTCGGCTGGCGATTCCTTGCTGATGAAAATCTTCTCGGGCCGCACCGCAATCCACACCCGGCTGCCCATTGCGGGCACTTGCTGCCCAACGGCACAGGCGTCAAGTTCAGCGCCCAATTCTTCACTGAACGCAGTCACGATGCCGTTCTTGACAGCCGTCACTTCAGCTTGGAGCAAGTTGGCCTTGCCGATAAAATCAGCAATGAAGCGGTTTTTCGGATACTCGTAAATCTCACTCGGCGTGCCGATCTGTTCGAAACGGCCGTGGTTCATGACCGCGATGCGTGTGGACAGGATCATGGCCTCTTCCTGGTCGTGGGTGACCACGACAAAGGTGATGCCAAGCTCATCCTGCAAGTTCATCAACTCGAACTGCGTATGCTCGCGGAGTTTCTTGTCCAGTGCTGCCAGCGGTTCATCCAGCAGAAGCAGTTTTGGCTGCTTGACCAGGGCGCGGGCCAGCGCCACGCGCTGGCTTTCGCCACCGGACAAGGTGCCCGGTTTTCGTTTCGCGAGATGACCCATCTTCACCGTTTCCAGGATATCCCCGACCCGCTGCCTGATTTGGGCGCCAGGCACGCGCTCCTTTTTCAGGCCATATGCGACGTTTTGCTCCACCGTCATATGCGGAAACAGCGCGTAGGACTGGAACATGATGTTTACCGGCCGCTCATAAGGCGGCACGGCGGTCATATCCACACCATCGATCAGGATCGAACCTTCCGACGGCGCTTCGAAGCCGGCCAGCAGGCGCAACAGCGTGGACTTGCCTGAGCCGGAAGCACCGAGGATGGAAAACAGTTCACCCTTGTAGATTTTAAGATCGGCCCGGTTTACGGCCACGGTATCGCCATAGCGCTTGGTCAACCCACGGATTTCCACCATTGGCCGGGCATCCGGATTGAGCCAGGGCTCAGGGTGCACGGCACCCTGATTTGAGGCCTGGGCAGTGGCAGTCATTAGCGACTTGTCGTGTTTTTTCATCAATTCCACACTCCTAGATGGACTGCATTTGGCCTACAAGCCTGTTTTAATCCGCGACCAGGCACGGGTGCGCAGCCGCTCTTCTTTCGGACCGTAAACAATTCCCACACTGAAACGCTCACGCTCCGATTCGGGCGGCCACACGGCAGTATTGCCGGCGATCTCCGGCAACACATAGGGCAACGATGCCGCGTTCGCGTTCGCATACCAGGTCCAGTTACTGATCGCGCCGATGACTTCCGGGCGCAACAGGTAATTCAAAAAAAGGTAAGCATTATCGGAGTGTGGCGCATCGCTGGGGATAAAAATACCGTCAAACCACAGCATGGAACCTTCAACCGGCGCGGTGTAGGCAAGAGTGACATCAGCGCCCACTTCCCTGGCCCGGTTCATGGCCTGGGCATAGTCCCCGGACCAGGACATGGCGATGCAGATTTCCCCGTTGGGCATGTCGTTGAGCATTTTTGTCGAGCTGAAATAGCGAATATAGGGCCGCACGGACTTCAATTGCTCTTCTGCCTCGCTCAGTAAATCAGGTTCCATGGTGTTGGGGTCGTGCCCCAGGTACAACAGGACCATGGGAATGACATCTGTGGGCTCATCCAGCAGCGAGACGCCACAGTCTGCGAATTGCGACACCACTTCGGGATCAAACAGCATGGCTGCGCTGTCCAGGGGTGCATCTGGCATGCGCGCCTTCACCATGTCAACGTTGTAGGCAAATCCCGTCGTGCCCCACATGTAGGGAATGCCGTAGCGGTTGCCAGGATCATAGGCCTCCATCATGCCCAACACCCAGCTATCCAGGTTGCCGGCCAGTGACAAGCTGGAAAAATCCAGTGGCTGGTACACACCGATGGGAATCAGCCGGGCCGAATAGCGGTAGCCGTGAAAAACCACGTCATAGCCGGTCCTCCCGGCCAATAGTTTTGCCTCAACTATTTCGGTGGAATCGTACAGGTCGTAGTTGACCTGGATACCGAATTCCTGCTCGAAATTGGCAATGGTGTCAGGTGCAATGTAATCGGCCCAGTTGTAAACATTGAGTATTTTCTCTTCCGCTGCGACCATAGCCGGCAGCTGAATAAGGGTACACAAGCCCATTATTTTGATCAGCGCTCTCATTCTCCACCTGCTCACAGCCCGGTCTTCACTCGTGACCAGGTACGCGATCGCAGGCGCTCCAGTTTCGGGCCGTAAATCCGCCCTGCCTGCCACCCTTCCCGGTCTTCCATGGGTGGGTAGGCAGCTGGATCATTGGCGATTTTCGGATCCAGCAGCTCAAGGGATGCCAGGTTGCCATTGGCATAACCGGTCAGTTCACTGATGGCTGCGATCACCTCGGGGCGCATCAGGTAATTGAGAAAAAGGTGGGCGTTTTCGGGATGCGGTGCATCGCTGGGAATCTGCATGCCGTCGAACCACAGCAACGTGCCTTCGCTTGGCACCGTATAAGCCAGGCGTACATCGGCGCCTACTTCGTCAGCCCTGGCCTGCGCCTGGGCGTAGTCCCCGGACCAGGCCATGGCAATACATATTTCGCTGTTGGGCAGATCATTAATAAACTGGGCAGAACTGAAATAACGGACGTAGGGCCGCACCGACTTGAGGACGGCCTCAGCTGCGGCCAGTTGTGCCGGGGCCACGCTGTGGGGTTCGTAACCGAGGTACAGCATCACCAGCGGAATGACCATGGTGGCTTCATCCAGCATGCTGATGCCGCAATCGGCAAAATGCGCTACCACTGCCGGGTCGAACAGCATGGCTGCACTGCCCAGCGGTGCATCCGGCATGCGCTCGCGGACCATATCGACGTTGTAGGCAAAGCCCGTCGTGCCCCACATGTAGGGTACGCTGTAGCGGTTGCCGGGATCATACTGCGCCATCAGTTTCAGTACCCAGGGATCGAGGTTTCCCCACAGGGTCAGCTTGGTGTGGTCCAGCGGTTGGAACACACCGATTTGTATCAGGCGGGAAGAGTAACGGATGGCATGCAGCACTACATCATAGCCGGTGTTGCCGGCCAGCAGCCGCGCCTCGACCACAACCGTCGCGTCGAATAAATCATAGTTGACCCTGATGCCGAATTCCGCCTCGAAATCAGCGATGGTGTCGGTGCCTATATAGTCCGCCCAGTTGTAGACATTCAGCACTTTTTCCTCATCCGCCACAACCAGGCTGCTGAGCAGCAGCAGAAGCACAAGGCCGTTGTTGACCGGCGTTTTCAATTCAGTACTTTCAATCCTGCGTATCTGGTGTAGTGTCTCGAACTAGTTTACATGGATTCCAGGCCGCGCTTTGCCAGCGCGCGCGCAATGATCAGTCGCTGGACTTCGCTGGCTCCTTCCCAGATCCTGTCCACCCTGATCTCACGACTGAAACGTTCGGCGCAGTTTTCACGCATGTAGCCCCTGCCGCCGAAGATCTGCATGGCCCGGTCCGCGATACGATAAGCCGCTTCCGAGGCATAAAGCTTGGCGATGGAGCAGCGCGTGTGCAGGGACTTCAGATTTTCACCGCGATCATGCGCTTCGGCGGCCTCGAAGGTGATCAGTCGCGCCGCCCATAATTCGGTCACGCTGTCGGCCAACATGGCCTGCACCAATTGTTTTTCGATCAGCGGTTCACCGCTGACGATGCGTTCTTTCGCAAAGGCGGTCGCTTCTTCAATCAAGCGCGCCGCGGCTCCGCAATCCCGGGCGGCAATCATCAGGCGTTCGCGGCGGAACCAGGAGTGGGTGAACGACATACCGTCGCCCTCCTCGCCAATCCGGTTCGCGGCCGGAACCAGCACATTGTTGAACCTCAGTTCCGGGTGATGGTGGTCAAAGGTATGGCTGAACGCAGGCGTGCGTATTTCCTCGATCCCCGGGCTGTCCATGTCGAGGAGGAACATCGAATCACTACCGGCGTGTGGGCCACTGCTGAGCTTTGCCTGCAGGAACATAAAGTCCGCGTGGTTGGCGCTGGTTACAAACCATTTCTCACCATTGATCCGGTATCCCTCTTCAGTGCGCACAGCAGCGGTGTCGACGACCACGTCGGAACCGGACTCTCGTTCGGTGATGGCATAACATTCCTTGCGTGAGCCATCCATCAAAGGCAGCACAAAACGCTTCAGCTGGTCTTCACTGCAGGCTTCGAACATCCATTCATGCGGCTCCGAAAAACACCAGCACAGTGCGTTTGTCACCCTGCCCAGCTGTTCCCAGACCGCCACCTGGTCCACGATACGCAACTCGAGGCCACCGTAGCGCTTGGGCACGTCCATTGAGCTGAAGCCGAGCTCGATCGCCATTTCCTGGTGGCGCTGGCTGACCGCCCGGGACAAACGGCCGCTGTTCATCTCGGCCTCAACCTCGTGAGGGATCAATTCATCCTCGGCAAAAAGGCGGGCCTTTTTCTGCCACTGTTGTGTTACTGCATCCAACTGCAGCTTCATGGACTCATCTCCCGCAGGGGCGGGACTGAAAAATGGCGGGGAAAAGCACTGGCGAGGTAGGCCAGGCAAATGTTCCGGGCCTGCTCACGGGTGAGTGAACGCGGGCTGATCAGCAAATCCAGCCACAGGCCCTCGGTCATGGCGGACAGGCCCGTGGCCAGCACCATGGCATCAAGTCCCTGGTAACCACCTTCTTCGATCAGCAACTGGCACAAGGCGCCCAGTTCTTTGCGGTACTGAATATCCCTGGTCGCACATAATTTGCGGTAGGTGGGGCGGGACTTGCTTTCTCCCCAAAAAGCAAACCACACGGCCAGTTTGTTGCGGTCGCAGACCGGCATATTGAAATCCACTTCCACCAGTGCCGCCAGCCGTTCAGCCGGGGAAGGCCCTGCGCCATCGAGGGCTTTCTCCCAGCTTGTCTTGTATTCATCTGCGATGTAGCGGAGGGTTTCGACCAGCAAGCGGTCCTTGCTCTGGAAATGCAGGTTGATGATGCCTTGGCTCAGGCCCGCTTCCCTGGCAACGGTGGACATGGTGGTATCAGCCAGGCCATTTTTTGCGACCGACCGGATCGTGGCCCGGATCAACTGTAACTGCCGCTCCTGTTTTGAAGCGGTTCTTTTTTTTGCCGGTGCACCCAAAGCAGTTTTACCCATTAAATTTTCTCGCTACCGCCACTTACACCAAAGCAGATTCACATTTCCCAATCATCGGCTAACAATATAAGCGCTTCTCTTTTTCTTTGCAATGAATGAACAATTATTCATTTGGTATGGACAAGACAGGTTGGGATATGAGATTCTAAGGTCCAGGAAAAACCCCAGAGGATTTATGCGCCGCTCACTGCAACATTCCAACCGTCACCACAAGAAGGCTTTGCAGAAACTACCATTGGGTGTTTCCTCTAACTTCCGCTACTGGGGCAAAGACAAAACCATTTATGTTGACCACGCCAGCGGCAGTCGCCTGTGGGACATCGATGGCAACGAGTACGTCGATTACCGCATGGGCTACGGCCCGGGGATCCTGGGTTACGCGGACCCCAGGGTGGATGAAGCGGCCCGCAAGGGCATGGAAACAGGCGGCGTGTTCGCCCTGTCCACAGAACTCGAATACGAAGTGGCCAAGCGAATTTCAAAAATGGTTCCCGCGGCCGAACTGGTGCGGTTCTCAAACTCGGGCACCGAGGCAGTCATGGCTGCCTTGCGCTTGGCGCGGGCCCATACCGGCAAGGACTCGCATATCATCCTGGAAGGCGGATACCACGGTATTTTCGATTCCGTTTTATGGTACGCCGATATCGAGGAATGGGATCCCGCCAAGGGCGACCCGCCGGTCAAGTCGGACAGCGAAGGCATACCCCGTTTGCTCAAAAAGCTGACTCATTTTACGCCCCTCAATGATGCCAACCACCTCGAAGACCTGCTGAAACGCCATCACCAGGACATCGGTGCTTTCCTGATCGAGCCCATCATGGGCAACTGCTGTTCAATCACGGCAAACCAGGAATATCTGCGGGCAGCCCGGGAACTGTGCGAAAAATACCAAGTCGTCATGATTGTCGATGAGGTCAAGACGGGCTTCCGGGTCGCAAAAGGCGGTGTGCAGGAACTGATGGGTTTCAAGGCCGACCTGTGCACCTTTGCCAAGGCGATTGGCAACGGCTACCCCATATCGGTAGTGGCCGGACGTGAGGACATCATGCGCCGGATCGGTGATGGCGTGATGCACGGCGGTACTTATACCTGCCATTCTGTTGCCTTGGCTGCAGCCTGGAAAACACTGGAAATACTAGACGAAACCGATGCCCTGGAAACCGTTGCCAACTATGGGACTGCCCTGCAGGCCGGCATCAGCGAAATCCTGGTCGCACGGGATATTCCGCACTGCTTCGTTGGTCATCCATCGATGGGCGGCTTGATCTTCAAAGAACTGCCGCCGGATAACTACCGGGACTGGTTTAATTCCGACTACAGTTTCTACAACAAGTTGGCGCCCGAACTGCACGATCTGGGCGTGCTGTGTGAACCGGACTCACGTGAACCCTGGTTCATATGCGAGGCCCATGCAAAAGACGACAGCCTCTCGCACACCCTAAAGGCGTTCGAGCAGGCTGTTGACACGACCATGGAAATAATGGATGACCAAACCCAACACGGCGACCTTCCATGACGAAAAAATATGATGCGATCGTTATCGGGGCAGGCCACAACGGCCTGACCAATGGCGCCTTCCTCGCCAAGGCAGGTCTGAATGTCCTGATGGTGGAAAAAAACGAATACATCGGCGGCGCCACGGTCAGCCGGAAACTGCACAAGGACTGGCTCTATTCCAACTGTTCCTACGTGTGCAGTCTGCTGCGGCCCGAGGTGTACCGCAGTATGAACCTGGCGAAGTACGGCCTGCAGATCGTGCCCTACGGCGGCGGCGTGACCCTTGCCCAGAATGGCGACTACCTTGGCACTTATGTCGATCCTGATCTGAGCCGCAGGGAAGTAGCGCGGCACAGCCAGCGCGATGCGGATGCAACCGTGCGCTACGACCGGGACATCATGCGCCAGTGCCGCTTCATCCGCCAGTTCCTGCTGCGCACTGTGCCCGATCCGACCTCCTTCAGGCCCCGCGACCTGCTCGAGATGATGCACATGGGCAAGGAGGCGATGAAGCTGGGTGAGGACGTGATCTACGACATGATGCGCTTCTACACCATGAGTATTACCGACTTCCTGAACGAATACTTCGAACACCCGCTGGTCATAGCCTCGCATTCGGGCAGCGGCATCATCGGGTCGGCGCTCGGCGTGATGTCGCCGGGCACGGCTTACGTCCTGCTCCATCACGCGATGGGCGACGTGGATGGCAACATGGGCGCCTGGGGATTCGCGCGCGGTGGCATGGGCGCCATAGCCACTGCGATGGGCGCTTGTTTTGAAGACCACGGTGGAGAAATCATCGCCGGTTCCGGCGTCGACCAGATCATGGTCAGGAACGGCAAGGTAACTGGCGTTGCACTGGAAAACGGCAACGAGTATTACTCGGATGTGGTGGTGTCCAACATGACCTTCCCGCGCACCTTCCTCGAATGCATGGACGAAAAAGACCTGGACCCGGCATTCGTGAAAAAAGTGAGAAACTTCAAGATCCGCGGCTCATCCGGGAAACTCAATATAGCGCTGGACGGTCTGCCGAAATTCACCGCCTTGCCGGAAGGCTCAGAGCTCGCCAGGGGTGACATGCATCTGATCGACTCCACCGAGCGGCTGGAACGCGCCTACGACGACTGGAAAAACGGCACCTGGTCGCAAGACCCCTACATCGACATGCTGATTCCGTCCCTGACCGACCCGACCATGACGCCACCGGGCAAACACTACATGTCGGTGTTCGTACAGTACGTGCCACCGAAGATTCATGGCAAGGAATGGACCGACCAGCAGGTGGCACAATTTGGCCAGACCGTGATCGACCAGATCGAGCAATACGCGCCGGGCTTCAAGGACCTGATCCTGCATATGGAAGTGCGTACACCGCGCGAACTGGAAAATGAGGTTGGCCTGACTGCAGGCAATATCTTCCAGGGCGAATTGACCCTGGACCAACTGCTGTTCAACCGGCCCATACCCGGCTACGCACAGTACCGCGGCCCGACCAAAGGCCTGTACATGTGCGGTTCATCCACTCACCCGGGCGGCGGTGTGATGGCCGCGCCGGGCGCCAACGCAGCACGTGAAATCCTGCGGGATCTGCGCAAGCCCAACACCGTTCCGGAGGGTTGGCTCGATGACTAATGCAAACGATGTTGTCATCATTGGCGGCGGCCACAACGGCCTCGTATGTGCAGCCTACCTGGCAAAGGCAGGCAAAAAGGTAACGGTGCTCGAGGCAGCAGATCAGGTGGGCGGCGCGGCCGCCACGCGTGAATTCGCACCCGGTTTCAAGGCATCCGTTGCGCACCTTTTGTACCTGCTGGATAAAGACATCAGCAAGCAACTAGACTTGGAGCAGCATGGGCTGCGCATAGCGAAGGCCGGCCTCAATACCATCGCTCTGGCGGAAGATGGCAACCACATCACCATCAGCGCCGAGGGCGTGGACGGCGGCGGACTGTCATCCCAAGACAAGGCGGCTTACCAAGAATACCGCCGATTCATGTCGAAATTTGCCGGCGTGATCGGTGGGCTGCACAACAAGATACCGCCGCGCATCACTTACCAGCGCAAAGACCTGATCGCACTTGGCAAGACGGCCCTGAACCTCCGCATGATGGGCCGTGAGGATATGCGCGAATTCCTGCGTATCGCCGGCATCAACATTTACGACATCCTGAAGGAAAACTTCGACCATCCCCTGCTGAAGGGAGCACTCAGCCTGGATGCAGTGCTGGGCACGAATTCCGGCCCAAGGTCGAACAACAGCGTGTTCACTGCCCTGCACCGGATGAGTGGTAATACCGGCAAGGCGGCGGGGGCAGTTTCGATCCCGGCAGGCGGGATGGGTGCGGTAACCGAAGCCCTGGCTGGCGCAGCACGAAAATTCGGCGCTGACATTCGTACCGGCAGCCCGGTCAGCGAGATATTGATGGATGGCAACGCAGTTGCCGGCGTACAACTGGCCAACGGTGAACAAATCACCGCTGCGACCGTGGTTTCCAACGCCGACCCAAAAACCACCATCTTGGAATTGCTGGGCGCGCGGCATGTGGAAGCCGAATTTGCGCAGAAGATCGGCAACATCCGTGCGCAGGGCAATGCCGCCAAGCTGCACCTGGCACTGGATGGTCTGCCTGATTTCAAAGGCATCAGCCAGGATCAACTGGGTGAACGCCTGGTGATCGCGCCCAACGTCGAATACGTGGAACGCGCCTTCAACCACTGCAAATACGGCGAGTACTCAAGCAAGCCGGTAGCGGAAATCACCCTGCCAAGCATCCACGACAGCAGCCTCGTACCGCCGGGCAAGCATGTTCTCTCCGCCATTATCCAGTATGCACCGCGCCAGCTCGGCATGGGCTGGGGTGCAGGCAAGGCGGCATTCCTGGACAGCGTAATGGAATTGCTTGATTCTTACGCACCCGGTATTCGGGAGAAAGTGCTAACAGCCGAACTGCTGACACCAGAGGATATCGAGCATGACTTCCGCATGGCCGGCGGCCACTGGCACCACGGTGAAATGTCGCTGGACCAGTTCCTGATGCTGCGCCCGGTGCCCAAATCGGCGCAGTACAAAACCCCGGTGGATGGTCTTTACTTCTGTGGCGCCGGCTGCCATCCGGGCGGCGGTGTGATGGGCAGCGCCGGCAAAAACGCGGCATCTGTCGTATTGGCGCAATAACGAAGGATTGGGACAGGACGATGAGAACAGTAGATGTAACTCAAGCAGATCATTATAAAAATGCCGTTTACCCCAGCCCCTTCCATTCACGGCAAAAGGAACTCAACCAACTCAAGGAATGGAGCCGCTGGAGTGATTATCTTTCGGTGCCGGCTTATTGGTGCGAGTCGATGGAATATACCGCGGGCCGTAACGCCTGTGGCGTATTCGACCTGACACCCATGGTCAAACACCTGGTGACCGGTCCCGACGCCTTGGCGTATCTCAACCGCCTGATGACGCGGGATGTACGCAAACTCAAGCCCGGCCGCGTCGGTTACAGCGTGTGGTGCAATGAAAATGGGCAGGTAATTGACGACGGCACGATCTTCCACCTGCGCGAGGGTGTGTACCGTATCTGCTCCCAGGAACACCAGATCGACTGGTTCATGACCAACGCCGTAGGCTTCGACGTCAACATCTTTGAGGACACCCACGATGTGGCTGCCCTGGCCGTGCAAGGCCCAACCAGTTGCGCAGTATTGAAGGACATGGGGCTCAACGGTATCGAGAACCTGACTCCTTTTGGCCTGACCTGTTTTGATTTCGAAGGGTTCGAGCTGATGGTGTCACGCACCGGATACACCGGCGACCTGGGTTACGAATTATGGGTCGATCCCGACCATGCCGAAGTTCTGTGGGACCGGCTGTTCGAGGCGGGCGAGAGGCGCGGTATCCTGGCCATGGGCAGCCAGGCGCTGGATCTGTTGCGCATCGAGACAGGTTTCATCCTTGCCGGCGTGGATTTTCTACCCGCAATGGAAGCGGTGCGCCCTTCCCACACCCGTTCGCCATTCGAGCTGGGCCTGGGCTGGCTGGTACATTTCGACAAGGGTGTGTTCAATGGCCGACAAGCTCTGCTGGAAGAAAAGGAGAGCGGTTCACGTTACCAACTGGTGAAACTCGATATCGACGGCAACAAGCCTGCACAGGATTCCTTCGTTTACACCAAGAAAGGGAAATACGCGGGTACAGTGACGTCTGCCATGTGGTCACCCTCGGCCAAGGCCAGCATTGCGCTGGCGTCACTGGAAGCGCCGCACGGTAAACCGGGCGAGGAATTCGAAGTGGAGATTTACTACCAGCGGGAATTGAAATGGAACCGTGTAATGGCCCCTTGCCGCGTGGTCAAGGACGTTTTCTGGAATCCGCCCCGCCGGCGCCAGACGCCACCGGCTGATTTTTGACTGTCGGAGCGGACTTTGCCTGGTAATTGGATGGCTGGTCGCGG
>JADFKH010000182.1 GCA_022565025.1 Pseudomonadota bacterium | reverse complement strand
TCGGTGCCGAGGCGTATTTCCTGATAGCGGTAGTCCAATCTCGCAAAACCACCGCCTATCATTAAGTAGTCCAAGGCTTTCAGCAAGCCACAATCTACTCTCTGAATCTGATTTTCCATTATTGGACAGCTTATCGAGTATCGACTCAGCTAAGACATGAAAATCGTCATTGAGGACAACTCCAAGATCGTTTGCTACACAGGCAAGTTTATCCTTAAGCAAAGAAACAATCGGTACATCAGGATCTGAAAATCCAGCTCCCACAATGATCACTGCTTGAACAGGCCCTTCGACCAAAGCTGGGAAATGGTGTGGAACGGTCATACCTATATAGCTGCTCATTTAGTCCAAATTGAGTTGTGCCTAGCCACTGTTTTCATCCTCTTTTGGGGTGTCTAGCGCTGTCAGCACGATGAGGTCAAGACCCTCGATTTCCTGCAATGTCTTGCCCGCAATACCCTGCAAATCCCCATACATCCCAACCATTGCCTGCATTGAAGAGAATTCTTCGACAATGGCCTGGACACGATGGCGAAAGCGCGGGCCGGTCAGGTATTTGTAAATCATTTCTGTCTTGGTTTGCTGTGCTTCCATTTCTTGTCAATTTGTCGCTACTTCCAACGTTACTGAGTGCATCATACCGTTCCTGAGGCCTTGCCAGAACGAGCGTTAGAATTTTATCTTTGCGAAGAATCTAGACGATGGGTTTCCTTTCGGGGCCGATTACAGAAACAGCATGTCGTTTAATCGTACAGGACCACGGATCCGGGTTTATTCCGGGTCAATCTTCATCCGAACCCGTCTCCGGCTGTTCCAGCACCGCAGCCTCATCTTTAAGAATTTCCAGTTCCAGAGAAACTTTCTGCATCAACTCATCGGTGCCGCTTTTGGTCACCGAGGAGATCAACATCCAGGGCTCTTCCCAGCCCAGCGCAGCCACGGCTTCTTCTGCCTTGCTGCGGGCTTCGTCGGGTGGCAACAGGTCGGCTTTGGTAAAGACCAACCAGCGGGGTTTATCCATCAGGCCTGGGTCAAAATTCCATAGTTCTTTTTGCAGTTGCCGTACTTGCTCAACTGGATCGACATCCGGCATCAGCGGCGAGAGATCCACCAGGTGAAGCAACAAGCGTGTGCGCTGCAGGTGCTTGAGAAACTGGACACCAAGCCCGGTGCCCTCGGCGGCGCCCTCGATCAGTCCGGGAATATCGGCGATCACGAAACTGCGGTCCACGTCGATGCGCACCACGCCCAGGTTGGGATAAAGAGTGGTGAATGGGTAGTCGGCGACCTTGGGCCGGGCCGCCGAGACGGTACTGATCAGCGTGGATTTGCCGGCATTGGGGAAGCCCAGCAGGCCGACATCGGCGAGCACCTTGAGTTCCAGGTGCAGTTCGAAAGTATCCCCGGCAGAGCCCGGCACCGTTTGCCGGGGTGAGCGATTGGTGGAACTCTTGAAGTGGACATTGCCGAGGCCGCCCCTGCCGCCTTTCGCCACCAGCAACTGCTGGCCGTGATTGGTCACATCGCCGACGCGCTCACCGGTTTCCGCATCGTTGATGACGGTGCCCAGCGGTACCCTGACCACCACATTCTCACCACTTTTACCGGTTTTGTTCCTGCCCGAGCCATGCTGGCCGTTTTGCGCCTGGTATTTCCTCATGTGGCGAAAATCAACCAGGGTGTTCAAACCGGAATCACCTTCGAGCAGCACACTGCCCCCACGTCCACCGTCGCCCCCGTCCGGCCCGCCGAAAGGAATGTACTTTTCCCTGCGGAAAGATGCGGAACCATTCCCACCGTTTCCGGCAATCACGACAATGTTGGCTTCATCAACGAATTTCATAGTCCTATTTTAACCCGGGCTCTTACAAAAAAACCCCGCCTGGGCGGGGTTTTTCTTAAATAACAGTCAGGGTCAGGACGTTTCAATACTTACGTATTTGCGTTTCGGTAAGCCCTTGTGCTGGAACTTGACCTTGCCGTCCTTCAACGCGTACAGGGTGTAGTCGCGGCCAACACCCACGTTGTCTCCGGCGTGGAAACGAGTGCCACGCTGACGAACAATGATGTTGCCAGCCAGTACTGATTCACCACCGTAGCGCTTTACGCCAAGGTATTTTGGATTAGAATCGCGGCCGTTGCGGGTACTGCCGCCTGCTTTTTTATGTGCCATGAGTCAATTCCTCCGCGGTCAGGCTTCGATGCCGGTGATTTCAATCTGGGTGAAATACTGGCGATGCCCCATCTGCCTGCGATAGTTCTTGCGACGCTTGAACTTGATGACCTTGATCTTGTCACGGCGGCCCTGGTCAACCACGGTAGCGGTGACTTTGCCGCCCTTGAGGAAAGGCGTACCAATTTTAACGTCTTCACCTTCAACGACCATCAGTACCTGGTCAAGTTCAACCGTAGCGCCTTTTTCGGCTTCAATTTTTTCGACTTTTATCACGTCGCCGGTGCTGGCGCGATACTGCTTGCCACCGGTTTTAAATACTGCGTACATTGGCTTCGTGCTCCGTGTGGAAACGGGCCTGCAAAAGGGCAGAAATGTTAGCGGTTTTAGGGGTCCCGGTCAACTTTTTGAGGCAAACAATTTGATCATACAGGTCTTTGCAAGCGAGTCGCTTGCGGGAGTATAGTAGGTGGTTTGGAACCGAAAAGAGTTTCCGGTTGGGGTTTATGAAGAAGATACGGATCCGCGGTGCCCGCACACACAATCTCGACAACATCGACCTGGACCTGCCACGGGACAAACTGATCGTGGTCACGGGGATTTCTGGTTCAGGCAAATCCTCGCTCGCATTCGACACGATCTACGCGGAAGGCCAGCGCCGTTACGTGGAATCGCTGTCCGCCTATGCGCGCCAATTCCTGTCCATAATGGAAAAACCGGATGTCGATCTTATCGAGGGCCTGTCTCCCGCCATTGCCATCGAACAGAAATCCACCTCGCACAACCCCCGCTCCACCGTGGGTACGATCACCGAGATCTACGACTACTTGAGGTTGCTGTTTGCGCGGGTCGGTACGCCCTGCTGCCCCGACCATGCCATCCCACTGGAGGCCCAGACCATCAGCCAGATGGTGGATCACGTGCTCAACCTGCCGCAAGGCAGCAAGCTCATGCTGCTGGCGCCGGTCGTGCGCAACCGTAAGGGTGAGCACCTGCAGTTGTTCAACGAGCTGAGAGCACAGGGTTTTGTCCGGGCGCGCGTTGATGGGGTAGTCTGTGACCTGGATGAAGTCCCGGCGCTGGAATTGCGCCGCAAGCACAACATCGAGGTGGTGGTTGACCGGATCCGCGTACGCGAGGAACTGAAACAGCGGCTGGCTGAGTCTTTTGAAACGGCGATCACCCTGACCGATGGCATCGCTGTGATTGCACCCATGGATGAAGGCAGCACCCTGCAGGAAAAGCTGTTCAGTGCGCGCTATTCCTGCCCCTACTGCGACTACAGCGTGCAGGAACTCGAGCCGCGCATGTTTTCCTTCAATAACCCGAACGGCGCCTGCCCGGAGTGCGACGGCCTGGGTATCAGCCAGTTTTTCGACCCGGACAGGGTGGTGGGCAGCACCCATGTCAGCCTGGCTGGCGGAGCCGTGCGCGGCTGGGACCGCCGCAATGCCTACTACTTTCAGATTATCCAGTCGCTGGCGAAGCATTATGATTTTGATGTCAACACTCCGTTTGGGGAATTACCGCGGAAAATCCGTGACCTTGTGCTTTACGGCAGTGGCGAGGAGATCATCGAATTCAGTTACTTTGGTGACAGTAAAGTACACAAACGCCGGCACCCTTTCGCCGGTATCATTCCCAACCTCGAGAGGCGCTACCGGGAAACCGATTCACGGATTGTCCGCGAGGAACTGTCCAAATACATCAGCCAAAAACCCTGCCCCGTCTGCGCAGGTCAGCGCCTGAACCGGGAAGCCCGGCACGTTTTCATTGCCGATACCAACCTGCCCTCCATCACGGCCTGGCCCATCGAGCGGTGTTTGCAGTTCTTCAATCAACTCGAACTGGACGGCAGACGCGGGGAGATTGCAAAAAGGATCGTCAAGGAAGTTCATGAACGGCTTCACTTCCTGGTCAATGTCGGGCTGGATTACCTCACACTAGACCGCAAGGCGGATAGCCTGTCTGGCGGCGAGGCGCAACGAATCCGCCTGGCAAGCCAGATCGGCGCTGGCCTGGTTGGCGTGATGTACATCCTGGACGAGCCCTCGATCGGACTGCATCAGCGTGACAACGCTCGCCTGCTGACTACCCTCACCCGTCTGCGTGACCTGGGCAACACGGTTATTGTGATAGAGCACGATGAGGAGGCCATTCGCGCGGCCGATTTCGTGGTGGATATCGGCCCGGGAGCCGGTGTCCATGGTGGGAAGATCATGTTTAAGGGTACACCTGAGGAAATGCTGCAGGATCCTGACTCCATCACGGGCCAGTACTTGTCTGGCATCAGGTCGATCGCTATCCCTGCAGGCAGAACTCCAGTTGACCCCGCCAAGATCCTCAGGGTCATTGGCGCTACCGGCAACAACCTCAAAAACCTGACATTGGAAATACCAGCGGGGCTGTTCATCTGCGTGACCGGCGTTTCCGGGTCCGGCAAATCCACGCTGATCAACGACACACTCCATCGCCTGGCCGCCAATGAGCTGTATGGCAGTGTCGCTAAACCAGCGCCCTTTAAGTCGGTTGAAAACCTCAGCCTGTTTGACAAGGTGGTGGCTATCGACCAGTCACCGATCGGTCGCACACCGCGCTCCAACCCGGCAACCTACACCGGCCTGTTTACACCCATCAGGGAACTGTTCGCCGGCACACACGAAGCCAGGGCGCGTGGCTATAAGCCAGGCCGCTTCAGCTTCAACGTCAAGGGCGGGCGCTGTGAGGCTTGTAAGGGCGATGGTCTGATCCGTGTTGAGATGCACTTTCTGCCGGATATTTACGTGTCCTGCGATGTCTGCTACTCCAAGCGTTATAATCGGGAAACCCTCAGCGTCACCTACAAGGGCAAAAACATCCACGAAGTACTGCAAATGACCGTGGAGGATGCCCTGGAATTTTTTGCACCGGTGCCGGTGGTGGCCCGTAAACTGCAGACCATGTTCGATGTCGGCCTTTCCTACATAGCGCTGGGACAAAGCGCAACTACGCTTTCCGGGGGAGAAGCCCAGCGCATTAAACTTTCGAAAGAGCTGAGCAAGCGTGATACCGGACAAACGCTCTACATTCTGGATGAGCCCACTACCGGGCTGCACTTCCAGGATATCGAGCAGTTACTGGCCGTTCTTCACCGTCTGCGAGACCATGGCAACACGATTGTGGTCATCGAGCACAACCTGGATGTGATCAAGACCGCGGACTGGGTGATCGATCTGGGGCCAGAAGGTGGTGACCGGGGTGGCGAAATCATTGCGCAGGGCACGCCCGAACAGGTCGCAAGGATGTCCCATTCCTATACCGGCCATTACCTCGCCCGCCTGTTCGGGCGGACCCGCCACCGCAAAAGCGCTTGAACTCAAACAGGGCCTGACCCGCATAGTGCAGGCTAACGCCGTTCGACCGGAAGTTCGAAACTGAATCGTTGCCCCCCAGCCTCCTCGATTTGCAGCACAACCCGGTCATGCGGTCCCGCAGCTTGTGTGGGCATCATCAGCATCAGGTGATAGCCACCGGGAGCCAGTTCGACTTCGCCACCGGGTGGAATAGAAAGCCCAGGTACTGCCCTCATGCGGCTGGCATCGTTTTCGAGCACCGTCTCGTGCAAGATTACGTC
>JADFKH010000181.1 GCA_022565025.1 Pseudomonadota bacterium | reverse complement strand
ATGGGCTTCAAAGAGAAGAAAGGATTTTTTGAAAAAGTGGTCTGACCCCGGCTCTGGTTTTAGCCTGACCAGCCATCCAGGCAGTAATGGCGAAGTGCCTTCCTTAAATGAAGCCTCCAACCCAATTCAGCGTATTCTGCGTCCTCTGCGGATAAAATTTCAGCCTTAACAAACACGCCTACTGTGTCTTTTGCGGATAAATGATTAAGGGGTGAGCAAGCCCTGAGCATGGCCTTTGATGGCGCCGAGCATGGCGTGGAGGCCGTTGGCTCGGGTCAGGGAGAGGTGGTCGCTGAGTCCGATTTCGTGGATGAAATAGGGCTCAGTTTCGACGATTTGTCGTGCGGTGCAGCCTGAATATACCTGGATGAGCAAGGCAATCAGGCCCGACACAATCGCAGCATCGCTGTTGGCGCGAATCGTCACCTGGCCGGCATCGCCTTCGAGCAGCAACCAGACTTGTGACTGGCAACCGGCCAGCAGTTGCTCATCGGTCTTTTCAGCATCGTCCAGGGGAGGCAGCTTGCGGCCCAGGTCGATCAGGTACTGGTAGCGTTCCAGCCACTCACTGAACAGGCTGAATGAGTCGATCATTTCGTCCTGGATTTGTTTCGGGTCATGCATGGTCTAATTATTTTGGGGGTTTTTTTGAAAAATCCAGGGGCCTAGGACAAGTGTCAACAGGCTCTAAGAATCCACTCGGCGCCAGCGCGTATTGCCACTGGCGTCTTCCAATACGATGCCCATGGCAGTGAGGCGGTCTCGGATGGCATCCGCGGTGGCGAAATCCCGGCTGGATCTGGCCTGGTTGCGTTCTTCGATCAGGGCTTCGATGGCCGCGCTTTGCGGGTCACGCTTATCCGCGCCGAACCAAGCGTCCGGGGATGACTGGAGCAGACCGATCAATTGCGCATCGGCCAGCAGTTTGCCCGCAAATCGTTGTGCCTGTTCCTGGTCCTGCGCCTTGGCAAGCTCACGGGCGAGGCGGTTGAATTCGGCCAATGCTACTGGCGTGTTCAGGTCGTCCCCCAGGGCCTCCAGGAAGACTTCACTGGGCCGTGGATTCGCCTGGAACGGCCCGTATTGATCATTGGCGATGCGCAAAACGCCATACAATCGGTCCAGCGTACGACGTGCCCGGTCCAGTTCTTTTTCCGACCAATCCAACGGTTGCCGGTAATGGGCGCCCAGCAGCAGGTAACGCAGCACTTCGCCCGGGTGGGATTTCAGCAGCTCGTGCACCACCAGGGTGTTGTCCTGTGACTTGGACATCTTGCGTTTTTCAACCGTGACAAAACCGTTGTGCAGCCAGTATTGCGCAAACGCTCTGCCGCCGTGGGAACACACGCTTTGCGCAATTTCGTTTTCATGATGGGGAAAAACCAGGTCCTGACCACCGCCGTGAATATCGATGGTTTCACCCAGGTGGGATTCAGCCATGGCGGAGCACTCCAGGTGCCAGCCGGGCCTGCCCCATCCCCATGGGCTTTCCCAGCCCGGTTGTGGGTCCTGGGACGGCTTCCATAAAACAAAGTCACCTGGATTTTTCTTGAAAGGCGCTACTTCTACCCGCGAGCCCGCGATCATTTCACGTATGTCCCTGCGTGATAGGGCGCCATAGTGGTCAAAAGACTCGATGTCGAACAGCACGTGGCCCATGGCTGCATACGCATGGCCGGTTTCGAACAGCCGCCGGATCATGTCGATCATTGGTTCAATGTGGTCGGTGGCGCGTGGCTCGATGGTGGGCCGTCCGACACCGATGGCGGCCATATCCGCATGATATGCGTCCGCATAGCGCGATGATATTTCCTTGATTGGCACATGAAGTTCGGCCGCTTTGGCATTGATCTTGTCGTCAATGTCAGTGATATTGCGCGCGTAGATGACTTGCTTGTAATGGAGCGCCAGCAAGCGATACAGCAAGTCGAAGATGACCGCCGGGCGGGCATTGCCGATGTGAGCGAAGTTGTAGACCGTGGGGCCGCAGACATACATCGTCACGCGGTCCGGGTTGATCGGCACGAAATCCTGCTTTTCACGCGTCAGCGTGTTGTAGAGACGGATAGTCAATTTGCCTTACTCGCTTGGTGGGTCTAAAGTTCGCCACTGCACGCACAAACCATCAACGTTGCCTTGCCAGAATTACCCTGACACGGTCAGTGCGCCAATTTGTTTATTTTACCAACGGATTCGATTCATGAGCAAAGAATACAAGGAATATTTCGCGGCACACGTAGCTGAAATGCAACGCCGCTGGACCACTGCACTGGATGCGGAAAACCTGCAGGCTATCCTGGTGCACTCCGGCACACCGCTGATCAGTTTCCAGGACGATTATGAATACGCTTTTCGCCCCAATCCCCACTTCCTGGCCTGGCTTCCGCTGACCCATCACCACGACAGTGCGCTGTTGGTTCGCCCGGGCAAGAAACCCTGCATATTTTACTACCAGCCTGAAGATTTCTGGTATCTGGCGCCGGCGGACCCGGAACCCTGGTGGGCTGACCATTTCGACATCCAGCTGGTAAACCAAGCGGATGGATGGTGCACGGGTCTTTTCAGCAAGCTCAATGGAGGGTCGTTTGGCATCCGGGATGTCGCCGCTATCGGTGACGCACCCTCACTGGCTGGCACCTTCGAGGATGACCGGATCAATCCACGGGGGCTGGTAAACCGCCTGCAGGTGGAGCGCACACGCAAGACCCCGTATGAAATTGCCTGCATGATGGAGGCCAGCCAGCTGGCGGCAAGGGCACACGTAGAAGCAGAAAGTGCTTTCCGGGAAGGTGAAAGTGAATGGCGGATACATCAGCGCTATCTCGGCGCCTGTGAACACACGGATGCGCAGCTTCCCTACAACAACATCGTTGCGCTCAATACACATGGATCCGTGCTGCACTACCAGGGCAGGGACGTGGCCGTTCCCGACCCGGTACGGTCGTTCCTGCTTGATGCCGGTTGCACGGTCAACGCTTATGCTTCTGACATCACGCGCACGTATGCAGCGCGCGATGGTGCCAGTGGGGAAGATGGTTTTGCACAACTGGTGGCGGCGATGGATACGATGCAGCAGGGCCTGATCGAAGCAGTGAGGACAGGTTTGGATTACCGGGAACTTCACTTGCAGGCGCATCGCGAGATTGCGGGTATCCTCGAGTCTTTCGATCTCATCAAAGTGCCGGCGGATGATGCGGTGGCGACTGGCCTGAGCAGTGTGTTCTACCCGCACGGTCTGGGCCACTTTATCGGTCTGCAAACGCATGATGTGTCGGGCCTGACCGACAATGAGGGCAGGGCCATTCCACCGCCCGAAGGGCATCCTTTTTTGCGCCTGACACGCGTCCTTGAGGCAGGCAACGTACTGACCATAGAACCCGGACTGTATTTTATTGAACCGCTGTTGCGGCAATGGCAGGAAAACGGCGATGCAGCAGCCGTCAACTGGGACCGCGTGGAAGCGCTGAAGCCTTACGGGGGCATCCGCATCGAGGATAATGTAGTTGTAACCGAGACCGGCAGCAACAACCTCACGCGACAGGCCTTTGCAACACTCTAGTACTCCATCAATCGTCCAGCAACCCCAGGCCGGCCAGGTCGTCAGTTTCCATTTTTCCGGCTGGTCCATGATTCCAGATCGTGCTGTGGCTTAAAAAATAAAGCTGTTTTTCTTCGCTGGCGAACGATTTCATGGCATCGATCAGGCCGGTCTGCTGCATGGTTGTAAGAACGATCAGGTCGAGATCTGTGGCATAGGGTTCCCCGATGATTTTTCGCATGACCTTGTTGGCCGAGCTAAGATTGTCGGGAAACAGGTACTTTCCAGTCTGCAGTTGGTAATGATCCGAAACAGCCTGGAACGAGCTCAATGAGCAATAGGCATCGTCCAACAGCCCAATCACGCCCAGCTCATCGGGAATAATATCGTTGGCCTCCAGCCAATAGGTCTGCGCCATCTCCAGGATCTGCTCCATTTCATCTTCCAACCCAACGTTACAGGCTGCCGTCCATGCCACCTTCATCATGTAGGGCACCTGTTTGATGTAGCCCAGGATAAAACGGGTCCCGTTGTCCAGATCATCCGCTTGAGCTGACCTGCCATGGCGTTCGGCAACCGCTGCAAGCAGATCATGAAGCTCTGTCTGACAGTGTGGTTCATTACACTGTTGGGCAATCATGGCCTCTATTCGAGATGTATCCACCAGTCCTCCTTCAGGGTGATATTGCCATGTTCAACGATTCGGGAAGTAGTTGGGCGTAAGGACACTAATTTTATCAGTTGTGCCGTCTGCAGCAAATGCAAGCGGGCTGCTACATGTTAATATTCGCGGCCTTGCTGTCAAGCCTGGAGATTAAATGCTTTTGCTTTCCCTGCTCATGCTGTTCGCCGGACCGCTGCTTTACCAGTGGATCCAGCGCGGCGGATGGTTTGCCAGGACGCTTGACCGGACGATTGTAGTCCTGCTGGTGGTCATCATCAGCGTGTTCCTGATACCGGAAATCATCGCACCGCTGGGCTGGATGGCCCCGGCTCTGATCCTGGCCGGTTATGGCCTGCCGGGAATGCTTGAAAGCGTTATCAAGCGTGCTGCCGAAACGTTGCACCTACTCAGCCTGTACCTGGCGCTGGCTGGGTTGCTACTGCACGCATTGCTCGATGGCGCCGGATTGGCCGGCAGCGAACTGGGCGCCAGCACCGGGCTTGCCACGGCTATTATCCTGCACCGTTTCGGTGTTGGTCTGATGTTATGGATGATCATGCAACCGGCCTTTGGGCAACGCATCGCCTGGCTGACCCTGTTCGTTTTGGCAGGCGCCACTGTGCTGGGTTTTGAATTCTCGGAGTGGGTCTTGCCGTTGGCGGGGCAACAAGCAGTCACAGTGATCCAGGCGGTCATCATTGGCACCATCATCCACAGTCTCATCCACCGTGGGCATGTGCATCGAGCGTGAGTGGTCCTAGCCCGAATATTGCATGAATTTCGCTGGGCATTACTTGATTATTTAAAAATTTCAATGGCATGCAAGCACCATTCAGGATTGCCTGGTGCGGTACCAATCGGTTCCAGTTTTGTCCGTGTTGATGTCTAGTTCGTCCTGGTAACAAAGGTAATGCAAGTGCGCTATTGCTTCACCGGTGGCCATAATCAGGTTGCTATCCGTGATCGTGCTTTTGAACAACGAACTGAAAACGTCCACGGCCCGTTTTGGCTCCTGGCAGAGCTTCCTTAATTTTTCCAGTCCAGTTTCATGTTCGAGTATCAGTTCATCCAGGCGGATATGAGCGCCCCTGAACGGTTTGCCGTGAGACGGCAGAACCAGTACATCGCGGGGCAGTAGACTTTTCAGTTTGTGCAGCGATTCAAACCAGTCGGCCAGCGGGTTCGCGGCCGGTTCAGTGGGAAAGACACTCACATTGGACGAGATGGTGGGCAGGATCTGGTCTCCGGAGATCAACACGTTCAGCTCCGGGCAATACAGACAGGCGTGTTCGGGCGAATGGCCGCTCCCGGTGATCACCTGCCATTGGTGATGCCCAATGTTGAATGCGAGATCACCATAAAGGCGGCGGTAAGACTGGGGAAGGGGAGCGACGAGTTTGCCGAACTGACCAAACAGTTCGCCATAGCGGTCCATGTCTTGCGCAGAAAATCCGGCCGACCGGTAAAATCGCCGGCCCTCTTCCGGCGCCGGCACGCCGGTATCGGTCACCAGGATGCGGCACATAAAATACTCTTCGCGGGACATGCACAGCTCAATACCGAATCGTTCGCACAGCCAGCCCGCACAGCCCAC
>JADFKH010000180.1 GCA_022565025.1 Pseudomonadota bacterium | reverse complement strand
TTGTACCGGTTCTGATTGACCCGGGCATCGGTATGAAGCCCCTGAAACAGTGCCTGGCTGAGGCAACGCCTAAAGCATTCATCGGCGTAACGAAAGCCCAATTTGCACGCAAAGTCCTGGGCTGGGCGAAAGAGTCCTGCGAACAAATCATCACCGCGGGGCCGAAGCTCGGCCTGGGTGGAATCAACCTCAAGGAACTCAGGAAACTTGGCAACCGCAGCTCAGGAGCAATGCTGCATGTTCCTGATCCCCAAGACATGGCGGCAATCCTGTTTACATCCGGCAGCACCGGTCCCCCCAAGGGTGTCGTATACCGCCACCGTCATTTCAGCGCCCAGGTAGAAATGCTGAAAAATGCCTTTGGCATTCAAGCCGGTGAAGTCAGCCTGCCGACCTTCCCGCCATTTGCTTTATTTGACCCCGCGCTTGGCATGACCACGGTGGTCCCGCAAATGGACCCAAGCAGACCGGCAAAAGCAAATCCGGAACTCCTGGTGCGAGCCATTGATGAATTCAAAGTAACCAATATTTTTGCTTCCCCGGCTCTGCTCGATACACTCAGCCGCTACGTGGTTGCGCGTGGTAAACGGTTGGAGAGCGTCACCCGCGTAATTTCCGCAGGAGCGGCAGTACCTATCCGCACCATCAGGCGCATGCAAAAAGCACTGTACAGCGATGCCGAGATCCACACGCCATACGGCGCAACCGAGTGCCTGCCAGTCAGCAGCATTTCGGCCGGGCAACTGACCAGTAAGATCCAGGACATGTCCGAATCGGGTGAAGGCGTCTGCGTTGGGCGGCCGATCGAACCGAACCATGTCAGGATCATCAAGATCAGCGACCTGGCCTTCAATGATTTTTCCGAGACCACGGAAATGCCGCCCGGAATGCCGGGAGAGATCGTGGTATCAGGTCCCAGTTGCACAGACAGTTACTGGCAGCGTGATGCCGATACTTCCATGGCCAAGATCGTTGATGCCAACGGCACCATTTGGCACCGCATGGGCGACGCCGGCATCATGGATGGGACCGGCCGTCTGTGGTACTGCGGCCGGTTGTCGCAACGAATCGAAACCGGTCAGGAAGTCCTGTTCGCCGACCAGTGCGAAGCGGTGTTCAACCAGCATCCGGACCTGCTGCGTTCCGCGGTCGTCGGCATCGGCGCCCGGGGCGCACAAATCCCGGTCTTGTGTATCGAGGTGAAAGGCAAACTCTCTGTGGTGGATACCGAGCGAGTCCACTTCGACTTGCTGCAACTCGCCCAGGCGTTTGCGCTGACACGCAGTATTCGCACGGTTCTGTTTCACCCGGGTTTCCCGGTGGATATACGCCATAATTCGAAAATCAACCGGGAAGAGCTGGTGCAGTGGGCGACCAAAAAAATGCAGGAGTGAAGGTTTGAAAACCCTGGTAACCGGTGGTGGTGGTTTCCTTGGAAGTTCCATATGCAGACAATTGCTCAGCCAGGGTCACGAAGTCGTAGCCTTTCAGCGCAGCGCGGCATCACATCTCGAAGCACTGGGTATCTGTATTGTCCGCGGAGATATCACTGACAGATCAGACCTGCTCAAGGCAGCGGACAATTGTGATGCCATCATTCACACCGCAGGCAAGGCAGGCGTCTGGGGCGATCGAACGCAATACTGGCAAATCAACGTGGAAGGCACTAGTAATGTCATTCGCGTCTGCCGGAATAGGTCGATACCGAACCTGGTGTACACCAGTTCCCCCAGCGTGGTGCATTCCGGCAGCGATATTGAAGGCGGCAACGAATCGCTGCCCATCGCCAAACACTTCACCTCACCCTACCCGGCCACCAAGGCATTGGCGGAAAAAATCATGCTGGCTTCGAACCGGGACGATCTGCAGACTGTTGCTCTGCGTCCACATTTGATCTGGGGCCCCGGCGATCCACACATTCTGCCGCGCCTGGTAAGCAAGGTCAGAGGGGGCAAACTGGCGCTACCGGGTCCGGAAAAATTGATCGATACCATATTTGTCGAAAACGCCGCGCGGGCTCATGTCCTGGCTCTGCAGGAATTGCAGGGCAAGGCTCGTTGCGCCGGCAAGCCCTATTTCATCACCAACAATGAACCGCTGCCCCTGGGCGAGATCATTCAAAAGCTGCTGGCCGCAGTGGGTATCGATGTGCGGATCCGCTCCGTTCCTACCGGACTCGCCAGGGCTGTGGGGGTGGTCTGCGAGATCAGTTGGCGTATATTGCCCCTGGCCGGTGAACCCCCGGTCACCCGCTTCGCCGTGGATCAGATGGGCACAGCCCACTGGTTCGATACCAGCGCCGCGGAGCGAGATTTTGGCTACCGGCCAGGGATTTCCATTGCCGAAGGTTTGCAAGAACTGGCCCAATCCCAGAGCCGGGGTCAGACCACTTTCTTCTAAGCAAGGCCCTACTTTTTCTTCCGCGTTCCGGACACGGCCTCCATCGGCCGGCCACTGATTTTCCGCACGATGTACTCGATACGGCCGTAGTTCAGTAACTGACGGTCTTCTTCCGATGCATCCGCGTAACGGCCATGATATTTGTGCTTGACCCACGCGTTGATGTCCAGGCGCTTGCCGTATTCAAAAAACCAGTTGTTCAGCGGGTGAAAGCCGCTTCTGTGCAGGAACGCGGTGCCAAAATCGATCACGCAGGGTTTTTCATCCTCGGTGACCAGGATGTTGGACTTGGATTTCAAATCACCATGGCTCACACCCCGCTGATGGATGGACTGCAAAATTTCAAGGAAATCCCTGAACCAGTTGGCACGGTCGGTCCAGTTCGCCTGCCGGTACGGCGTACCCCGGATGAATTCGATCACCAGATAGCGCCCACCCAGCAGTCCATAACATTCCGGCACGCCGCGCAGCCCGTCCATACGGCGGTAAGCCTCGAACTCCCGCAACAAGGTTTTCTGGCGGACCTTGAGCACCAACCCCCTGCCCATGGCCGTTTTCACGACCAGGTCCAGCCCATTGCCCCGGTAATGCAGCACCGTGCCCTGGTTACTGACAGCAAGGATGTTTTCCTGCTGCTGCAGGCTGCGTTGTATCCATTGCCTGAATTCTGGCTGGTTGATCAGCTGTTTCATGATGGAGTGGATGATAACTCAAGAGAAAACGGATGGTGCACGATAGAGACGCAATAGGCGGGTCATAGCATCAGCCAATCGGGGAAGCACTCATGCAGTGGCAATCCGGCTTGATTCTACGTGTTAATCTTTGGTCTGGTCAGACGTGAAGAGGAGTACTTGACTATGAAAACAGGCACACTACTCGCAATCATCGTTTTCACCATAGTTGCCGTTGCCCACTTGCTGCGCCTGGTGGATGGCACGCAGATTGTTGTCGGCAGTACAACCATTCCCATGTGGGTCAGCGTCCTTGGCGCACTGGTGCCCGGACTGATCGTTGTCCTGCTGTGGAAGGAAGCCCGGTAATCTTTTGATTGATACGGGAAACCCAACAAGCCTCGCACCCTCATTCTGAGGATTGCAAGTAATCCACCACCAGGTGGCTGAAAGCCCTGACACCAATTTCCATGCTGGGCTCGTACATATCGAACAGCGGGGAATGGTTGCTGGGCAGAGCTTGCGGATCCTTACCTGGTTCACCGTTGCCCAGGAAGACGTACAGCCCGGGCGTTGCATTAGCGAAAAAGGCAAAATCTTCCGCCACGGTTTGGGGCTGAACCGAAACGAGCCCCCCTGCACCAGCCACACGCTGTAGCGTCGGTGTCATTTTTTCAGTCAAGGCAGGGTCGTTGACGGTCGCTGGAGCTCCATAATTCAGTTCGAATACGATGCTTGCGCCGGCACTCTGGGCGATCAGCCTTGCGGTGCGCTCTATCCGCATATGGATTTGTTCGCGCATTGCTGCATCGAAAGTGCGTATCGTGCCCTCCATTTCAACACTGTCGGGAATCACGTTATTGCGGACCCCGCCTGCAATGCGCCCCACGGTCACGATCGAAGGCGCCTGAGTCACATCCACCTGCCGGCTGGCGATGGTCTGCAGCCCGATTATGATCTGTGATGCCACTACGATTGGGTCAACGCCATTCCAGGGACGGGCTCCATGGGTCTGTTTACCCAGAACTTTTAGCTTGAAGCTATCCACCGCCGCCAGCATGGGGCCGCTGCGCACGGCCAGTTTTCCGCCGGGCTGGCCGATGCCCACATGCAACCCGAACACCGCCTCAGGCTTGCGCTGCGCGAAGAGCCCTTGTTTAAGCATCAGTTCAGCGCCACCTTCTTCCCCTGCCGGCGCGCCTTCCTCGGCGGGCTGAAAAATCAACATGACGGAACCCGGCAGTTCTTCCTTTACCGCATTCAATACGCTGGCAGCACCCAGCACCATGGCCATGTGGTTGTCATGCCCACAAGCATGCATCACACCAACTTCCTGGCCGTTGTATTCACCACGTGCCACGGAGGCGAATGGCAGCCCGGTTTCTTCAGTCACGGGTAGTCCGTCCATATCGGCTCGAATGGCCACCAGCGGGCCGGGCTTTCCACCCTCGATAATGGCAAACACACCTGTATGTGCAATGCCAGTCTTCGGTTCCAGACCCATGCCGGTCAGTATCCGGGCCACCCGGGCCGCGGTATTGAACTCCCGGTTGCTGAGTTCAGGATTTTCATGGAACCAGCGCCGCCACTCGACAACCTGAGTTTGAGCGTCAGCAGCCAGGCGGTCGACCTCCTCCCAGGAAATTTGGGCCTGCGCAGAAACCGACAGCGCGGCTCCGAGGATGGTAATTGCCAAAATCTTTCTCATCTTACTCTCCGGTTCAGTGAATGGGCACGGCGGTCAAACAGGCCCGCTCATCATTGGTCTTGTAGAGACCAGGCTCGCATCAGTTCGGGACAGCCTCGGCGGTATTGCGAACCCCGCCCTGACAAGCAACTTCCGCTGAAGGCGCTGGCACCTCGCCGATATTGACCCCAGCGGAACCACTGTCCCGCCGGCCATCTGCACCGCCCCAGAAAATGCAGCTTTCCCGGTCAAAGAGAATGAGTTGCACGGCGCCTATGATGGACCGTTCATGCAGTTCGTATCCCAACCCTTCCAGAGCGCGACGTACATCGAGCGGAAACTCCGGCTCCAGTGATAAGCGGTCCGGCTTCCACTGGTGATGAAAACGCGGAGCGTTTACAGCGCGCTGGGCATCGAAACCTATACCGTGCCCATTCAGATAATGCACAGGGGCGCTGAACGGAACCTGGCGGCTGACATCTTGATAGGTTTTCATGACGCCTTTATAACGGCGCTGGGTGGTGACCTTCAGCTAGGTGGCACGGTGACAATTCAGGAAATAGCAGGGGCAAATCCGACGCTGGGAACAGTGATTTATGGGAATGATGTTTCATCGCCCTGCAATATCGGCTGTCTATCCGCATTGAAAAGGCCAGGGACTACGAATAACCATTAGGGGGTGAATAGTTAAATGTGGAAGCGTAGCGAAAACGCGGCTGGGTTCATTCCAGGGGTTCCGGCCAGGGACATCCCAGACGCTGAAGCTGAAGAACGGGGCCTGGTGGCCGAACTGGAAGGCAGCATGGACTATAAGCACGTGGATGACCAGCCCGAACCCAGGGGCAGGCGCGCACGGGAAGGGAACGGTAACTAGCTATGCACACTGCAATCAGGGGTTTGTCGAGAATCCAAATAGGGGTGGAAATCACCAGGGGCACGCCAGTGGCGGCCACGCGGCGCTTGCTGCTGAAGGGTGGAACATATAGCCGCATCGAAGACTACGAAAATCACGAAGACGAAATACACGGCACGCTGGCCAGGGTGGTTAGTGCGCCGACGTTGACGCGCCAGGGCACGCTTTTCGAATTCACCAATAGCCTG
>JADFKH010000179.1 GCA_022565025.1 Pseudomonadota bacterium | reverse complement strand
ATTAGTTGGTCTTCTTACCCACCCACATGCCGTGGCCCAGAGCGATTTGTTCCAGGTTGTTCTCGGGCACGCTTTCGGAAACAGCGACGACTCTTTGACCGGGTAAAACGATTCTGGTCGCTTCGTCAAACCAGCGTTTGGATGTCTGCCCGGAGGATAGGACCACGCCGCGCACGCAGGACGATTTGAGCGGAATTTCGGCAGCCGTGTCCAGCAGTGAAAGGCCTTCGGCCTCGTCTAACCCGGCAGGGGCATTGATTCCTATTACGTGTACTTCCGCCGCGCCGGCCAGATCGTGCCAGCAGTCGACGACCGATCCTACCAGGGCAAGGTATCCCCCGGGTGACGACAAGCCCAGAACCGCCAGCAACACCGAGGCATCGACGGTCCCCGGGGATTCCAGCAGTTCCGCCTCACCAAAAATCCCCCGCCCGCAGCGAATGGGAAACTCGCTATTACAAACCGGACAACCTATCACGCCTGAGACAACGTTACGGTCTTCCATTTTGTCCGGCACAACCACGCAGGGTTGGAAGTCATGATCGTGGGGACACTTGAGGAAATCAGCTACTTCGATAAACATGAGTCGTCCACGTCAACCATTCAGCTTTCGTTCAGGCCCCAGACCGTGGCTATCAGGCCGACGGCACCAGACTTCCGTGGGCCAACCGCAGGAATTCGTCGCGGGTTTTGGCGTCGTGTTTGAACGTACCCCTGAGGGAAGATGTAACGGCGGTAGAATTTTGTTTCTCAACGCCGCGCATCATCATGCAAAGGTGCCTGGCTTCGACGACCACACCGACTCCGTGAGGGGAGACGATCTCCATCAAGGCATCGGCCACGTTATCCGTGAGCCTCTCCTGGATCTGGAGACGCTGCGCAAACATGTCAACGATTCGCGGTATCTTGGACAGCCCGAGGATCTTGCCATTCGGAATGTAGGCCACATGCGCTTTCCCAAAAAAAGGTAGGATATGGTGCTCGCAGAGCGAATAGAGTTCGATGTCCCGCACAATGATCATGCTCTCACGCCCGAGCCGGAAAACTGAGTAGTCGCCCGGTTCTCGTATGTCGCTTTCAATGCCGGCTATCAGCCAGGTCCGGGTCCACAATTTCTCCCATTCCCGTGTCATGAATTCCGGGCTGTAGTAACGGGACGGATCGAGCACATCCAATCCGTTGTCAATGAACGGTTGCTTGGCCTCGAGATCCTCTGCTGCGGCATCCGGATTGATCTGCCAACTTTCTACGACGTTTGTACTCATTGCGAATTGCCTCCTTGTGCTAAATACTCCTGCAAGGTGATTTTGCCAACTATTGCGTGCCAAACTCGCAGTAGTCTTCTTTTTCCACCAGGCCAAAAACGAACGACAGCTTGACCAGTCCCACGATAATGGAAAGACACAGGCCCAGTTCCAAAATTTCCTCGTCACTGAAATGCCGTTTGAGCTTGGTATGCAGCTCAGGGCTTAGTGTGCCATGGACGTTGTTCAAAGCCAGCTCATCTGCCAGTTCCATCACTGCTTGCTCATCTTCAGTGAAGCTGGAATAGTCTTGCCGCCACATCGCATCGATTTTCGCTTGCGAATAACCCAGCTCTGAAACGCCGCTCAGGTTTTGCAGGTTGCAAGTGCGGCAACCGTGATTCATGCTCAAGCGCAGCCGTGACAATTGTTTGTGTTTCTCGCCCACCCGTCCATTGAAAAAAATATTCTGGTAGAACTGCACCATCGCAAAATCCAGCAATTCCGGGGCCTTGGCGAATGCCTCAATAAAGGTGGGCGTTCCGGTCAGATCATTCAGGGCATCCCAGGCCAAACGTGCGCCTTCGGGTAATTCATCGCGGGGAACGCGGGTCAGTAATGTTTCGCTCATTCTTACAACCTCATTATTTAAGTTTATATGGTCCCGCCATCCCTGAAAGATATCAGACCATACCTCTACTGCCGCTCAAGTTCCAGAAATTGGGAATCGGTGTGGCGCTCCCCGGGAATCGGTGGTACGCCGCATCAAAGCATTGCCATTAATAGAAATTGATTATAGGCTTTAATACATAGAAATAAAACAATCATGATTGTTTATTTAGAGTTTATCACCGTAGAGGGGCTGATGAAGAACCGGCGTTTCGAGCAATTGCGGTTATACTCACCGCTGCATGATCCGCCACGGATCCATGCATCCCAAACACGTGAAAGCAGGATTGCAGTACATGGATTTTCAACTGACTGATGAACAAAAAGAGCTCAGAGAAAGCGTGCGGCGTTACGCGCTGGAGCGTCTTTTGCCCATAGCCGAAGAAATCGAGCAGAGTGGTGAGCCGCCATCCCGGGAATTGGTCCGGGAATTTGCTGAGATGGGCTATCTCGGAGTCAACATCCCTGAGGAACTTGGTGGCCTGGGGCTCGGCAATCTGGAGGCGCTGATCGTGGTTGAGGAACTGGGACGTGTTTCGTCAGCCGTGGCTTTTCCTGTTTTTGAATCCTGCGTCGGGCCGGTCCGGGCCATTGAAAAATTTGCCAGCCGTGAGCTGGTCGAAGAAGTGGTGCCAGCCGTCTGCGCGGGTGAAAAGATGGTGGCTATTGCGATGTCGGAGCCGGCGGCCGGATCGGCCCTGACGGATTTAACGACCAAAGCTGAAGTACGCGGTGATGAAGTTGTTTTAAACGGCACCAAGCGCTGGTGTTCGGGGGGAGGTCATGCTGATGGTTACCTGGTGTACTGCCGTTTTTCCGATCAGCCGGGCGCGCAAGCCATTGGCGCCGTTTATGTGGAAAAGGACACGCCGGGACTGAGTTTCGGTCGTCCCGAGCACCTGATGGGCTTTCGTGGTGTTCCTTCCTCGGATATTTATCTCGATAATGTGCGCGTGCCGATAAAAAACCTTGTGCTTCCAGCCGGAGGATTCAAAAAGCTGATGGCAGCGTTCGACCTGGAGCGCTGCGGTAACGCGACAATGGCGCTGGCCCAGGCTTCCGCTGCCCTGGCGGACGTGTGCGGCTACGTTCAGGAGCGCCACCAATTCGGCAAGCCCATCGTCGATTTTCAGGCCGTGCAGATCAAGCTGGCGGAAATGAAAATGCAGGTAGAGGCTTCACGCCTGCTGATCTGGCGCGCAGCCGTTGACGCTGAAATGGGATTTCCCGACATCAGCGCATCCAGCGTCGCCAAGTGCTTCGCCAACGAGATGGCCCGCACTGTGACCGGTAACGCGCTGCAATTGATGGGTGGTTACGGCTACTCCAAGGAATACCCCATGGAACGCCGGTTTCGGGACGCCTGGGGCTGGGGAATTGCCGGCGGCGCCATCGATATCCAGAAGATCAACATTGCCAGTGCAATGATTGGCCGCCGCTTTAACCAGCGCGCTTGAATGATTCAGTTTGTGTTGGTCAGGTCCACTTCGATCATTCCGTCCACGATGCGCAGGGGGAATGAACGGATGGGCTGTTTGGCCGGTAAACTGGTGACGGACCCGTCACGGATGTCGAAAGTGGCGCCGTGCAGGGGGCATATGATGTTGTAACCACGCATGCGGCCCGCATCGAAAGCACTCAGAGCGTGGGAGCATTGGTTTTCAATCGCGAAATACTCGTCCCGAAAACGGCAGATGACGATTCCAGTGCCGTTTACATCGAATGTGGAGAAGTTTTTTTCCTTGATATCCCGGGCTTCTGTAACGGCAGTGAAGAGCTGTTCAGACACAGTGCAAACCCCTGTATGAAGAAATGCGGTTACTTTCGAGCAAGCCGGATGCTACTATAACTTGAAACTTATTCAAGATATTTCCTCCGGAGGTTTGGCCATGATGACATTTCTAGCCCGCATGAAGGTCAAGGAAGGCAAAGAAGAAGATTTTGTCCGCCTGGCAAAAGCGCTGACAGAAAAGGTACGGGCAAGCGAGCCCGAAACATTGGCTTATGAATTCTTCAAACTCCGGGACGAACCACGTGCTTATGCAGTTTATGAGCAATTCGCCAGTGAAGCAGCCGAAGAGGCCCACCGTAACACGTCTCATTTTCAGGAAATTGCGCCTGACCTGATCGACTGTATTGATGGCACTTACGTCAGGGAATTTCTTGATCCGTTGGAATAGGGGACTCGCCGCATGAGCAGCGATCTGGCCACAGTCCGGCTACAAGCGACCACCTTAGGTGACCTGCTGTTGATGGCAGCGGATGATCACCCTGAGCGCATGGCGATCATTCTGCCCGATCAACGCTGCAGCTATGCAGAACTTTGTGCAGCAGCCTTTCGCCGAGCTCTGAGTCTGCAAGTTTTGGGCATCGGGTCGGGTGATCATGTTGGCCTGTTGCTGCCAACCGGAATGGATTTTGTCGAAACCATGTTTGCCACCGCATTGCTGGGCGCGGTGACCGTGCCCATCAATGCGAGATACATGCCACCGGAGCTGGCCTACGTGGTGGAGAATGCAGATCTCAAGGTCCTGTTGACTACCGACAAGATCGCGGAGGCCGTGAATTTTGTCGAAAGGTTGAGCCTGGCTTTCCCGGATTTGGCGCGGGCAGATGCCCGCAGGCTTGATCTTCAGGATGCACCACTGCTGCGCAATATTATTTTGTACGGCAGTTCTGAAGCTGACGGAATACTGAGCGAAGCTCAATTCAGCGACCTGGCGGAACGCGGCTCCATAGAGCAACTGCATCTGAGCCGTCTCCAAATTCGCCTAGGAAGCACCGCGTTGATCCTTTACACATCAGGGACCACGGCCAATCCCAAGGGCTGCATGATTTCGCACGAAGCCATCGTGCGCAACAGCGCAGCGCTTGCCGACCGCTATGAACTGACGGGCGACGACAGTTTCTGGTCACCGCTGCCGATGTTCCATATCGCTGCCATACTTCCGCTCATGTCCATATTCGCCAAGGGTGGCGCCTACGTGACTAGCGGATATTTCCAAGCGGGTGAGGCGCTGAGGATGATGGAAGAAGAAGGGGTCACCGCGACCTATCCCAGTTTCTGGACCATCATGTCCGACCTGGTCGATCATCCTGATTTTGCAAAGACCGACCTCAGCCGGATCAAACTGATGAACGCAAATTTCGCTGTGCAGCCGCCTGGGATCGGCGAAAAGATGAAGAAGGCGCTGCCCAATGCGGTGTTCGTAGGCACTTTCGGCATGACAGAAACTGCCGGCACCGTGACCACCAGCCGCCTGGACGCGACCGAGGAGCAGCGTTTCACGCGCCTGGGAACACCACTGTCCGGGATAGAGGTCAGAGCCATCGACCCGGAGTCGGGTGAAGAGGCGGCCACGGGAGAGAGAGGCGAGGCCTGGATTCGCGGTTACTGCACATTTACCGAATACTACAAATCACCGGAGAAAACCGCGGAGGCACTAGATGACGAAGGCTGGTTCCATTCCGGCGACCTGATCTCGATCGACGCGGACGGCCAGTTGATGTTTCATGGCCGCATCAGGGACATGCTCAAGGTGGGTGGTGAAAACGTCGCCGCGGTAGAGGTCGAAACGTTTCTGCAGCAGCACGATGCGGTCAAGCTGGCGCAGGTTGTCGGTATTCCCGACCGGCGCCTGACCGAGGTTCCGGCCGCCTTTATCGAGTTGGAACCGGGCCAGGAAGCCTCGGAAGAGGAATTGATCGCGTTTTGCAAAGGTAAAATAGCCAGCTTCAAAATCCCCAGGTACGTGCGCTTCGTCGAGGAGTGGCCGATCCCATCGACCAAGATCCAGAAATTTCGCCTGCAGGAACAGCTCATTGAAGAGCTCGGCCTGTAGAACCCAAACCGGAACCCACACAGGATCAAGACATGATCGTATTCATCGCAACACTACAGGTCGCCAAGGGCCGTGAAGCCGATTTTGAGCGATTGCAAATCGAGCTGTCCGAATTAGCACATTCCAGTGAACCCGGCCTGTT
>JADFKH010000013.1 GCA_022565025.1 Pseudomonadota bacterium | reverse complement strand
TCGCCTCGCCCGAAGGGAGACCCACAAAAGACTCAATCCTGCGTTACAGCCTTGATTAAGGGGGCGGCCATTAATTGCAGGCTGCGCCTTGACTTGAATCTTTTGTGGGCTGCTTAATCGCCACATAATATAGGACACTACACTAGGTAAGGCCAGAGACTCTGCACAGTTATGCGCGCCATTGCTTTCTATCTTCCCCAGTACTACCCCACCCCTGAAAACGATCGGTGGTGGGGCAAGGGGTTCACCGAGTGGACCAACGTCGCGATGGCAAAACCGCTGTTTCGCGGCCATCAGCAGCCTAAGGTCCCCGCCGATCTTGGTTTCTATGATCTGCGCCTGGGCGAGACCCGCAAAGCCCAGGCAGAGATGGCCAGGATCGGTGGCATAAAAGGATTCTGCTACTGGCACTATTGGTTCGGGGGCCAGCGACTACTGGAGCACCCTTTCGCTGAGGTCCTCAAATCCGGCGAGCCTGATTTCCCCTTCTGCCTGGGGTGGGCCAATGAGAGTTGGGCCGGAGTTTGGCACGGCAACCCCAACAAGATCCTCATGGAACAGTCTTACCCCGGGCATGAAGACGAGGAGAGGCATTTCCGACTGGTGGAAGTGGCTTTCCGGGATCCAAGGTACCTGACTGTCGATGGGAAGCCGATCTTCTACGTGTACAAGCCCCGGCAGATTCCCGACTGTCGGCGCTTCGTTGAACACTGGCAAAGTCTGGCCGTCAGGGCCGGAATGAAGGGGGTTTTTTTTATTGGAGAGGATGTATATATCGATGACGATCCGTGGGACTACAAAGGCAACGGCTTCGATGCGGTGGTTCCGAACAGCCCGGGCGTGGCGTTTCTCAGACTGGCGAAGAAACGATTTTTTCCCCACTACGCCTTTCCGAGAATGATACACAAGCTTTTGAAATACCCGGTGCTTTACAAATATCAGGATTTTATTGAGCACATTCAAGTGGAACCGGGTCATGACGACTTCTTTCCCTGTGTTCTCTCGAACTGGGATAACACACCTCGTGTGGGCCGACAAGGCTTTGTGCTAACCCATCCGACTCCCGAGTTGTTTCGACGGCAGCTACGCCGAGCGATAAGGCAGGTGGAGAATCGCCCTGCGGACCGGAGGATCGTGTTCCTGAAATCCTGGAATGAGTGGGCTGAAGGAAACTACCTGGAACCCGATTTGAGACACGGCAGGTCGTACTTGAAAGTCTGCCGTGAAGTGCTGGGAGGGTGAACCATGAATATCCTCGTCCTCGTGTAGACCCGAAGCATCAGATACCAAGCCATCAGCGAATTTCAAGGTCCCAATTTAGCGAACGGCCAAGAAATTTCTCCATTTTTGCAACGTCTTCTGTTATTGGCCCTATCAATTTTTCGAACGATTCTAGGCTGAATGTGTCATTGTCATTCCGCGGAGATTGATTGGTTGCTATGAATTTTTCGCCTGACAAATCTATTTCCTCGATGTCTAGAAAACGAAAAATATCTGTTAGTGTGCCCGCTATGTCGGTCAAAAACTCTTCAAAAATGAGAATTTTTAAGTTTGCCCGAGGAAAACATTTCAGGTAACGCTCCAACTGAAAAAAGTAGAGGCTCTTTTCCAAATATCCTTCGTGGACCGCTACGTTGAACGGTGGGGTGTTACTTCCTGTCTTTTTCGCGTAAGCGTATTGCGATAGCATACGATCCATTGGATGCCGCAAAACATAAATAAACTTCATGTTAGGTTGTGATTCTTGTATACGCTTCTCTAGGTCATGTACAACGACCCCGTTGGGAGCAATTGCATAGTCCGCCTGCCCAGCATACATCGTACTTGCCTCTCCAAACCACTTTTCTCCACTATAGCCCTCTAACATCTTTTTCAACAAATCGGTCTTGTTTGTAGCCCCGTGACACCACTTCGTGTCATAAATGGTGCTCTCATGCTCCCTGTTGGCGAAATAGAGAGGTTCCTTGATATTCGACATAAAAATATCCGGATGTAACTTCAGATAATTGTACAGGCTTGTTGTTCCAGCTTTATTAGCGCCGATGATGAGAAAATTGGGTTCTACTGACATAAGCTGATGGGTGCTGTGTATCGGTGGGTCAAACACTATATTGCCAGAAACCCCAAAGTATTGAACGGCTTTTCATCTCAGATCTTGAATCAGGCCACTTTCTGTCAGCAGGCGCCAGCGACCATGACACTCTCCGTGGGGAGCAGCCAGTTGAGTGAAGGGGTTGGTTTAATTTCTTTGGACGAATAAGCCCGTTGGTGGGGCCGTTGCCGGTGGTGATCAGGAAGATACTCACTCAGCTGGATGAAAAAGCGGTTTCAACGGGAAAAGGCTTTAACCCGCATATTGCACGAAGGCGGACTATAATTTGCCTAACCATGAACAAATTTAATAGCTTATAGCAAAAAATAATTGCCATGCGAAAAATACAGTTTGTCCTATCCGGTTTTGGCTTTTGTCTGCTACGTAAAACGTTCGTATCCTAGCTGCGCCATCGGTTGTTTAAAATTGACTTCAATGTATTCTGCGTGAGTTTCACTGGGTGTTGCTTTATTATTTAATAGTTTCAATGGCGTATTGGCACAATTCGGGATTGGTAGGAAATACAAAATGTACCGTTGCCGGATTGCCGCTTAATTTCACGTCGTTTTAGTTCCTGTTCCGTTGCCAAATATTACCGGATTTCAGGTTGAAATCCTGTGAGCTGCGGCTATACAGGCAGCTTGATCGTACATTCCCGCCATCAGGTTCAAGACTCTGCCAACATCGCTAAGGCTGTGTTCAGTCGATATGGATTGAGTCAGCGTGATCAGCAGTTCGCGGCGAAACTGGGCGTATTTGTCCGTAGCCTTGCGGCCCAGTTCTGTTACTACATAGGTAACCCCTTTCTTGCTATCGCTGTTACTGGCTTTTTCGATCACACCGGCTTTTACCAGTTTGCGTATGCCGTACTGAAGATTGGACAGGTCGTCCCGATTGAGCTGCCGGCCAATATCGGAAATACTCTTGGGGCGTTCATGCATGCGAATGACATTCAATACCGCGGTATCAGCACCTGAAAAGGGCTGGTCGACGCAGCAGGCCATGCAGTCCGAGCGCCAGCGCTCGAAGGCAGCGGCCACACGCAGCAGTGAGAATTCGAGTTCGGAAAGTTCTATCTCGTAGTCATTCCCAGCGAGATGCCAATGTTTGTCGAGGGTGATATTCATCGGACTTTCTGGAATGAAAAGAAATGCTTGCAATGAAACTTGAAGAAACTCATGTTAGCTTATCCTTGTAAAAAAACAGTAAAAAATGACCGTCCAACCAGTGAAATTCCATGAATTGCAGGTAATTCGCTGATGGTACCAGTAAGATTAGACTTAAATTAAAGTTTAAAATCATTTATAGTGTATTTCGGTCTGCATTGTCAATTTACAAAAAAATATGACGATGCAGTTTGTGCTTATCGGCTCTCGATAATTTCTCAGGTACGATGGAGATAACATGAACACAATAAACAGGCACCTTTTCAATTTCATTTTCGTTTCCGTGTTTTGTGGACTGACGCTTCCGGTGATCGCCCAGGGGGTGTTGGAAGAAGTTGTCGTCACGGCCCAGAAGCGTGAGCAGAATATCCAGGACGTTGGTATCGCAATAACCGCCTTTACCGGTGACCAGATGAAAGCCCTGGGCGTCGAGTCAAGCTTTGACATTGCCAGCTTTTCACCCGGCGTCCATATCAGCGGCAACCTGGCCGGGCAGAATACCCAGTTCACCATCCGCGGAGTCACACAAAACGATTTCAATGACGTTATCGAAGCCCCGACAGCAGTCTACCTGGATGAAGGATATATCCCGATTGCCCAGGCACAGACGTTTGCCTTGTTTGACATTGAACGCGTCGAGATACTCAAGGGTCCCCAGGGAACCCTGTTTGGCCGCAATGCCACCGGCGGGGCAGTTCAGTATGTCAGTCGGAAACCAAGTCTTACTGACAATGACGGCTACGTGGATGTGACTTACGGCTGGTACGACTCTGACGCTAACGCAAATTCAATCAAGGTGGAAGCAGCGCTGGGTGGAGCATTTTCAGAGACGGCAGCCGCGCGCATTGCCATCTTGTACGATGACAAGCAGGGTTACCTGAATAATCTCTATCCACTGGATGAGTTTGGCCTTGGTACCTTTGGCGGCCCGAGCGGTAATTCGCCCGGCGCCGGTGCAGGAGCTGACATGGGTGGTGGTGAAACCGTTGGATTCCGCGGCAGCCTGTTATTCGAACCCAGTGACAGACTTACCGTCAACCTGTCGGTCAATATGACCAACAGCGACATGCCGACCGGGCCGTATCAGTCAAAACCGACGATAGCGGTCTACGATGGCACCGGGCCGGTGGCCGGGCAGCTATTCCCCGGAGAATTGGTCAACGTGATCGACATCGACCCGAATGATTCGCGCTACAGCATCTGCGCACCGGGAGGCGTCGATGACGGCACCGATTGTGGTGCAGATCAGGATAACAACGGAATGCCGGATGATTTCACTGGAGACGGTCTCGCGGATCTCGGCCGCTTCGGCAGCAACTTCCAACCGTCCCCCGGCGCTGATTTTTACGGTTACATCGATCCCGACGGAAACGACTTCAATACTTCCAGTGACTTTGCCTTTGATGACAGCGGGTTTGCCGACACCTGGGGGGTCAACTTACGGGTTCAATATGAGCTGTCAAATGGCGCATTGTTCACCTCCATCACCGATTTCAAGGACTATGAAAAGTTGTTGTTTATCGATGTGGATTCGGCGCCGGTCAACCAGGCCGCGAACTATGCCGGCGTCGATGCCACCAGCTTTACCCAGGAATTCCGGCTTAATGGTGAGAGCGACAATATGCGCTGGGTTGCCGGTTTTTATTACCTGAATATCGATACCGATTCGGACAATGGCCTCAAGTTTGCCCCCAACAGCATTGCTGAGAATCCCGGCCTCGGCGGTCCTTTTGACCTCGGTGTCGATGCCCAGCTGGAAACAAATTCCTACTCATTATTCGGTCAGCTTGAATATGACCTTAATGACAAGCTGACGATCATCGCCGGACTGCGTGCGATCCTGGAAGAGAAGGACTACTTCTTTGTGCAGAGTCTTTATACCGCCCCGACCAATGCAAGGGAAATTCATGATGGTTTTCAAATAGTCATCGGACCCACCTATCCCGGCGGGGTACCCACGCCGTTTACCGATAGCACCAGCGACAACCTGTTTGCCGGAAAACTTCAACTTGATTACCGGCCCAATGATGACCTGCTGCTTTACGCAGGGATCAATCGCGGCGTCAAGGCCGGCAGTTTTAACGCACAGCTGGCTGGCGGGCTGCCGGTCTCAGAGAGCGTAATTCCCTACAAGGAAGAAGTGCTGACCAGCTTTGAAGCCGGCTTCAAGAAAACCCTGGGCGGTAACACCCGGGTCAACGGCACCGTATTCTATTACGATTATAAGGACTACCAGGCGTTCCTGTTTACCGGGGTGGGCGGTGTGGTGGTCAACAACGATGCTGATAACATCGGTGTCGAGCTCGACATTCAGTCATCACCTGTGCCGGGGCTGGACTTGTTATTGGCCGTTTCCTGGTTTGACGCAACCGTAAAGGACGTGCCACTAAGGGTTAACGGACCCATTATTCGTGACGTAAAACCCGTGTATGCGCCGGAGTTTCAGGCCTCAGGGCTGGTACGTTACGAGTGGCCGATTAGCAACGGCAGCCTGCATGTCCAGGTAAATGTCAGTTACTCGGATGAATATTTTTACAATCTGCGGAACTTTGACGCCGACAAGTACGATAGTTACACCAAAGTCGGAGCACGCTTTGGCTGGGCGAGTGAGGACGATCACTGGCTCGTCGCTCTGAGTGTCCGTAATCTTACCGATGAACGAATCGGCATCCAGGGCTTTGATCTGGCAACCCTGTGCGGCTGCAACGAAGTATCCTACCAACCGCCACGCTGGGTTGGCCTCAACGTCGTATATTCGTTCTAGGAGGATTTGTTGATCTGATATGCCGCAAACACGTCGCGCGTTTATCCGCACTACCGGCATCGGCTTGCTGTCATTTTATGTTGCCGGCTGCAAGCTTGAACTGACGCCCGGCGAGGCACGGCAGCAGGACATTCCATTCCAGGTATTGCAGGTGGAGCAGGTCCGGATTCTGGAGGCTTTTGGGGAGGTGCTGCTTCCCGGCAGCGCTGCAGCAGGCCTTGCTCATTTCATCGATCATCAGCTCAATGCAGCCCCCGCTGATCAATTGCTCATGATCAAGTACCTGGGTGTTGACCCGCCTTTTACCGCCTTTTATACCCAGGGCCTTGCGGCATTGAACGACACCGCGAAAAGTGTCCATGGTGTGCAATTTTTTGAGCTCAGTGTTGACCAGAAAATTGCATTGACGGGACAAATAGCGTTAGCCAATCCGGATGGCTGGGCCGGGCCGCCCGCGCCGTTTTTCTATTTTGTGTTGCGCAATGATGCGGTGGATGTTTTTTATGGTACCAAGCAGGGGATAGAAAGCCTGGGCATTCCCTACATGGCGCATATTGAACCGCCAAGCCGGTGGGGCGAGTGACGCTTCCCACTGAAAAAGTTGATGTCGTCATCGTCGGCTCAGGCGCGGCCGGCAGCGCGATGGCAGCCAAACTGGCTGCCGGTGGTAAACAGGTGGTGATTCTTGAAGCTGGCCCTGAGCGGGGCAACCGGGACCTGATCAGCTCCGGGATCTGGGCGCGCCGCCTCAAGTGGAACGGCGAGTCCGTGGTAGAGGATGGCGAGAACCCGGTGGGGCACGTTTTTAACGCCGGTTACGGTATCGGTGGCAGCGCGATGCACCATTTCGCGGTATGGCCACGCATGCACGAAGAAGATTTTGAGATGCGCAGTCTCTATGACCGGGGTCTGGATTGGCCATTCAGCTACGCTGATTTACAGGCTCATTATGATCAGGTACAGCGCGAGTCCGGCATTGCAGGTGATGCTGAAAAGGAAATATGGCGCCCACCCGCAGAGCCCTATCCGATGCCCCCGGTACCGCGGTTCGCCCAGGGCAGTGTCATCGCCCGTGGTTTTGACAAGCTAGGCATGCATACTGCGCCGCTGCCACTGGCAGTAACTACCAGGGAATATAACGGCCGGGAGGCTTGTATCTGGGACGGATGGTGCGGTGCTGGTTGCCCGATAGGCGCACTTGCCAATCCCCTTATTATCGATTTACCAATCGCGTTCGCGCATGGGGCTGTTCTCCAGGCCAACGCAACGGTCAGCAGGATTCTAAGCAACGTTACCGGCGAGTTCGTGACCGGAGTTGAATTTAATAACGAGGCGGGGGAAACACGGCAGCTCATGGCTGATCTTGTTGTACTCGCGGCATTTACTGTGCAAAACCCAAGGTTGATGCTGGCCTCTGCCAACGACAAACACCCCTCAGGGCTGGCCAATTCCAGTGGCACACTCGGAAAATTTATCATGAGCCATTCCGCTGCCCTGGTATATGGACTGTTTGATGAAAATACATCTTGTCACTTGGGCGCCGTCGGTGGCCAGCTGGTCAACCAGGATGGCTACGGCAAAAACACCCATGCTGATGCAGGTGCGTTCGGCAGTTACCAGTGGATGATCGCGCAAGCGGTAAAGCCAAACGATTTACTCGGAATGGCGACCACGCGGCCGGATCTGTTTGGCCATGATTTACATGCTTTCATGCAGGACGCTGCCCATGGATTTGCAGGCATGACGGCCGTGATTGAGGACCTTCCGCTGGCTGAAAACGCCGTCACTCTCAGCTCAACCCTCGACCGTTTTGGGACACCACTGGCCAGGGTGACCCATACCACCCACGCCCAGTCAAAATTGTTGTGGCAGGCAGTGCTGGAAGAAGGCCAGGCAGTTTTCAAAGCGGCTGGCGCCCGGGAAGTGTGGACCGGCCCGCAAGCCGCCATGCACATCATGGGTGGCACCATTATGGGTCAGGACCCGGCGCATTCCGTGTGCAATACATACGGGCAGGCCCATGACATACCGAACCTGGTGATTGCCGGAGCGGGCTTGTTCCCCACCAGCGCAGGCGTCAATCCGACCTTTACCATCCACGCGCTGGCGGCCCGCTCCAGTGAGCATTTATTGAATCACTGGAATTCCATTGTCCAATAGGCACACAAAGATGGGTTCACGTGTAGGCAGTATCGAAACCAGCACTTATCCCCTGGTATTTAAAGCCAAGTCGGAAAATTTGGACCTGGTTGAGAGTCCGCTTGCGAACGGCCTGGTGGAAATCCGGACCTGGGCCCGGCCCCTGGCAGGCATGCAAAAAGAAGCCCTCATCCAATGCAGACCAGGCGGCGTAGTCTGGCGCATCGTCTGCGACGAAGGACCGTGGCTGAATGGAACCGACCTGGCGCCGTTTCCGCTCGCCTTCTTCACCGCAGGTCTAGCTGCCTCATTCATATCAGCCTTTGTTGAGGAAGCCCGGGACCGTGACGTACACGTCGACTCAGTAAGCATTGAGCAGGATAATTTCTTTACCATGGAAGGATCAGCCCTGCGCGGCACCATGGTCGCTGGTGCACAACCCGTACAGGTGACTTTCTCGGCCGGTGGTAATGCTTCCGCATCTCAATTGCAAGAAATTGCAGAGATCGCTTTACAGGCTCGCTCCCCGGCGGAGTGTTGCCTGAGACAAACCCTCGCGAGCGGTTTCGCCGTCCGTGCAAATAATGAAGAACTACCCTGGTCCGGAGAACCCGCCAACAGGGTTGCCGCGCTGGCTGATCCCACCGCTGTGTTCGAACAAGTCCGTCCCGCCTCAACAGAAGAACTGACCATCATCCGTAAAACCGGTAGCTCTGGAAAATCGAACTCGGACGCGGTCGGCTTGCAGGCGCAACAAAAACGTATTGTGCATGTGCACACGGAATGCACAATCCGCGAGGACGGTTTGAAATCGATCATCGTGGAGTGCATCCAGCCCGCTGGCAGCCGGTTCGAAATTCTTAGCGATAGCTCCCGGGCAGCAGGTGGCCAGGAACGGGCACCCAGTGGTCTGGCGTATCTTTCCGCTGGTGTTGCTTTTTGTTTCATGACCCAAATCGGCCGCTATGCCCACATCACAAAACAGAAATTAAACGCTTATCACATCGTTCAGGACACCGGGTTCCGTTTGGCGCAAAACTGCGCACCAGATGCACATGCCGTGGAGACTTTGGTGTGCCTGAATACCGAGGAACCCCGGGACAAGTCACTACAGCTGGTCAGGATGGCCGAACAGACCTGCTACGTCCATGCGTCATATCGGATACCTGCCAGGACCGAGCTTAAGTTCCGTGCTTTATGAGCGGGCCAAGCTTGAAAGGAACGATCAGAAATGCAGTTGATATACTGTCCGCCCAGTTGAAACCCTGGGCGTGTTGATAAGAGGAGATTTCTAATGACATTAAGTATTATGACTCTTGCGGGCACAGAGACAACACTCGACCATCAGACCTTGGAGGACTTCAGGAATGCCATCTCGGGTGATGTGCTCACTGAGGCCGACGAGGGCTACCCCGAAGCCCTAATTTTGCACAATGGCATGATCGACCGCCGGCCTGCTTTGGCGGTACGCTGCAGGGGTGCCGCTGATGTCATTGATGCGGTGAAACTGGCAAGCGACCATAATCTGCTGGTCGCAGTGAAAGGCGGCGGCCACGGTGTGGCTGGCAACGCCTTGTGTGATCGTGGTCTGCTGATTGACCTTTCACTGATGCGGGCTGTGCAGGTAGACCCGGCCGGAAGAACTGCACGGGTCCAGGGCGGAGCGCTGCTGCGTGACCTTGATCGGGAAACCCAGGCATTCGGCCTGGTGACACCGGCGGGTGTCGTTTCTGAAACGGGTGTCGCCGGCTTGACCCTGGGTGGCGGACTCGGCTGGGTGCGGGCCAAATACGGACTCACGGTCGACAATATGCTGTCGGTGGACATCGTTACCGCCGATGGCCAGTTCCGTCGCGCCAGTGAAACCGAAAACGAAGACCTGTTTTGGGCCTTAAGGGGCGGTGGTGGTAACTTTGGCGTGGTCACCTCCTTCGAATTCCAGTTACACCCGCTGGGGCCGATCGTCATGTTTTGTTCACCCATGTACGCCATTGCACAGGCAAAAGAGGTACTGCGTGTGTGGCGTGACTTCATGGCCGTTGCCCCGGACGATTTCAGCACCGAGTTTTTCTTCTGGACCATACCCGACCACCCCGACTTCCCCGCTGAACTTGCCGGCCAAAAAGTAGTTATTCCCGCCGGAGTGTACGCAGGTCCGGCCGATGAAGGAGAGCGGTTTGTTCGGCCCTTGAGGGAGATTGGCACTCCCCTGCTGGATTTGAGTGGGGCCAGGCCGTTTACGGAAATTCAGCAAACTTTCGATCCCTACGTCCCCAAAGGCATGTTGAATTACTGGAAGGCGCTCTACCTCGACTCCATGAACGAGGATGTAATGGACGCGCTGGTAGCGGCATTCGAAGACCAGCCGGTTACTGCCAACAGATGTCCCCTGGTGCTCCAGGCCCTGGGTGGTGCGAGCAGCCGCGTGGCGGACGATGCTACCGCATTCGGCGATCGCAGCAGGCCCTACATGATCGAGCTTAACTCTTCGTGGACCTACCCTGAGGATAGCGAATACAACATTGGCTGGACGCGCCAGGTTTTTGCAGACCTGCAGCAGCGATTTTCCAGAGGTGGTGGCTACCTCAATATGAGCTGTTATGACGAAGATGGTGAAGTGTTTATCAAGGATACCTTTGGACCCACGTGGGGGCGGCTAAGGGAAATCAAGAAGAAATACGACCCGGCGAATCTGTTCCGCATGAATTACAATATTCTGCCGGCGGAATAAGCCCGTATCAAAAGCCGACGAAAGCCGCATGAACCATTCAAAAACAAAACAGAACAATTCAGACATGTGTTTTGTCTGCGGCAGAAAGAACCCGGTCGGACTGTACATGCATTTTCATCACAACACGGTGAACGAGGTATACAGTGACTACACGGTCCCAGCCCATTACCAGGGTTACCCTGGCATTGTGCACGGCGGCGTGCTGGCCTCCATGCTGGATGAGATCGTCTGCCGCGTTTCGATGATCGGCGATCCGCACCATTTCATGATGTCGATCAGGCTGGAAATGGTCTACCGCCACCCGGTGCCGGTCGAAACGCCGTTAAAAATAATAGCGAGAATCGTGCGATTGCGTGGCAGGCTGGGGAAGGCGCAAGGCGAAATTATCCTTCCAGATGGCACTGTAGCTTGTGAAGCGGCTTGCACATTAGCCGATATTCCAAAAGAATTACTGACCGAAACCAACCGAAAATTACTGGGCTGGGAGATCGACGAACAATTCCCCATTGATGGCTCTTAATGCACACGATCAAAGGATAAACAATGAACCATTGGATCACCGTAACGGGGCTCATCATTACGCTTCTGGCCGGCGGCAACACAGCCGCGTCAGAAACAGCACCTGCACCGGCGGAAGAAAATGCAGCGGCACAAGCCCCCACGTTCTGGCACCTGGGCCTGGTGGTCGATGATCTGGACACCATGGAGCGTTTTTACGGCGAAGTGATCGGTCTGCAAAGAGTCACCAACATGCTGGTTGAAGATGCTGCAGTGAGCACTGGCAGCGAAGGCGTTATTGTGGTTGAAAATCTCGATGCTTTACTGGGTGTTGAAGGCACCCGCATTGAAATACGTCATTTCTCTGATCCGCAGCATCAACAATTTTTAGAACTCCTGCACTACCCGGACCACCCGGCTCAAGCGGTCACCCGGACCACCAACAGTCCGCTGGGCTACGCTCACCTGGGTATCAGTGTTGTGGCCATTGAACCGGTGCTGGAGCGGATGGAAGACCTGGGCTTGGGAACACTGCTCACCGGGCCACAAGCGCTGGCCGAGTTTGGCGGTATACGCTATGCCTTCCTTAAGGATCCTGAAGGCAACCTGGTAGAATTGATGGAGCGAGGTAAAGAGTAAACACAGTCAATATGCGGGTTATCCCGTATATTGCATGAGAATACGGGTTAACGAACCTCGCTTGGGCAGACCCCGTAAAACTTTTTAAACGTCCTGGAGAAATGTGCGGCGCTGGAAAACCCTATGCTGTAAGCGACCAGTTCAATGCTGTGGCCCGCGTAAGCCTCGTCATTGAGCAGCTGATAAGCTTTTTCCAAACGCTTGTGCAGAATCAAATTGTGTATCGTTTCTTCTTCATTTTGAAATAGTTTGTGTAGGTAGCGAATGGAAATGCCCTGGGCCTGGGCTATATGCGTATTTGACAGTTCAGGGTTGCACAGATTGTTGTCTATGTATTGTCGAACTCGCCGTTTGAGCGATTCGAGAACGATTGAGTTGTCCCCTATCTCTTCCAGCATTACCGACGAACTAAACGCCAGGGCAATCATATTAACCAAGTTTTCAGACAGCTCATCTGGCGCCTGCTTGACGTTGTGAAGCTCCTTTACAAGAGAAAAAATAAAATTAGTCAGTACCGCGCCCAAGCCGGATTTTCCCGAAATGGTGATTGCAGTATATTGCTCGGGGTGCATCAGATGACGGGACAAGACAGCCTTGGGCATTTGCACTATGAATTGATGAAACCGCTCTTGAAATGTCAGTGAATAGGGTTGTGTGGCATCGTAAAGGGTAAAGCTTCCCGGCGTCAGCAGTGCTTCGCGCCCGCCTTGGCGCACCAGTCCTTGCTGTTCCAGTTGAAAACTGATCAGGAAATCTTCTGTTGTGGATTTCGCAATCTGCTGCTTTGAGCGCGTGACAATTTGCGGGTCCGACCAGACTTCAGAAAACCGCAAACTACCAATCCCGACACCACCTCGCAGTTCACCTGAAAATTCACCATCGACATATTTCTCGCAATCCAACTGGACGAATTCATCACAGATGATATCGTGCCAATAGTCAAAGCGTTCGCTTTCGCGCTCCGTCGAAGTCTTCTTCCGGTAACCGTCAGATATTAAAAAACCCATATTCTAGATCGAGAATCTTTGCTTGTTCTGTCAAATATAGCCTAAAAGCCCGGTCTTGGGATGGCAGCCTATGTATTCGAATTCACAATCGTCTTTTTGCAAAACAGTGACTTCGTGCCACAGCCTGAGCTTCATCTCCTCACCAAAAGTTTCCACCATTTGCATGAAGTTACCGAAAATAGCCAGGTGGGTTGGGTGATCCCTGGCCCAGTTTTCGAATGCGTATAGATCCGTGGAATAACCCAAGCCAAAACTTTGTTCAACACAGCCCCAAGCCTGGTCTTTATTATCCACAAAGCGCAGGGAATAACAATTGCTTTCAGCGGGGTTATCTCTGAGGTAATGCATACCTTCGAGCAGGACGGGATACAAATGCTGCAAATAGTATGCTTTCTCTTCTGCCTCGCAGAATGACCAGTTTTGCCCGGATCGTATGACACACATATTTTCTGGCGGAACGACCAGAACTCTCGCGCCGCCATCTTTCGCCTGCGCTTGCAGGGGGGTATGGATACTTGCAATTTCTTTCATATCATCTTCGGCTGAAAGAGGGATCCGGTCTCGCATTGCCCCGGAATAGCCATGCTTTTCCATGGGTCCGTCCATGCCATCAGCTGATACTCCGACCCCGTGCGGTTCATCGACGGAATGCAAGGTTTCGAAGCGGTCAAATTGCATAACGACTATTTCACGCCAATAGCCGGCATCTTCACTCAATCGCGCCCGATTGGCCCACCATCCTGAATTTCCTTCGAGAGACCACCAACGCTGATATTCAGATAAGCGCCAGTATGCAATATACAAATAATTTTTCACCCCACTCTGATCCACATACGACCCTCGCTCAAGTGACAAGGGGGCGTATTGGGAGGAAAAAGCCGGTGTTGCCCAATGTTCCAATAAAGCAGGCTGTTTGGCCTGAATGCCAAAATAAGCCGTAAGCAATGGATCGTTGGTGTCCCTCCACACAGATTGCCATGCTGGGAATGGTGGTTCCCAACCGGGGGGCATGATATTTTTAGGCATGGCTTGCTCCTAAATCCAAGTCACTTTACGACACCATTGCCCGATTGAAGCCCAGCGAAACGCTAGTCGTCGTTAGCAACATCTTGCTCTGCGGTAACTTCTTCAAACCCTTCTGATGGAAATTCTTCAACCTTGGGCTGCGCACTGCGGTTCAGCAGTAAGCGCATCACATCTGGTCTTGAATAGTGCCCCACCGGATCGGCAAAGGACTTGGCAATAGCGATGGCGCCCAAATCAATCTCAGCAATCAACAGGCCTTCCTCCGTTTCAGGCATCGGATCGCACACCGGGCTCCCATCCGGAGCGTAAATTTGGGCAAAACCACCACCCACACTCAGCAGTTCTGCCTGCTCCTCGGTTTCCACCAGCAAGTCAACCATTTCCTGAGAAACCACACCACAAGACGATAAAACGTAGCACTGCCCCTCTACTGCGTAAACCTGAGCTACCGCGCAATTGAGCTCCGGCCCCAAGGAATAGGCTCGAGGGTAACAGCTGAAGGAAGGCCAAGCAGCAATATGTACTTGTTCATGCATACTGTACATTGCGTATTTGGTCAGTGGTTGCAGATGTTCCCAGCAACACAACTGCCCCAGTCGCCCTATATCCGATTCAAAAACCTCGATATCGCTGCCATTTCCCTCGCCAAAGACGGTTCTTTCCATATGGGTGGGCTTCAACTTTCGACGCCCTTGAACCAGTTCACCCTGGTCGTCAAACAGCAACTGCGCAATATAGAGAGAGCCATAGTCCCGCTCGCTGACACCCGCTGAAACGTATATTTTATTCTCTGCCGCAGACCGACTCAGGCGAGCATAAGCGTCACCGCCCAACACCAGACTATTCTCATGGTATTGCTGGAAATACTTCATGTTGTGGGCAGTGATAGACAACCAAATCCACCAGGGATAGCCTGGAAACCAGCATTCGGGGAACGCAATGATCCGGGCGCCTTCCTGCGAGGCCTTTTCAATCAGGTCAATGGCCTTGTCAACACAGCCGTCCAGATTCATAAATACTGGCGCGGCCTGAACCACTGCTGCCTTAAATTTGGTACTACTCATCACTCATTCTCTCGGTGAAAAAATCCGTGGCACCGACGGGCGCCGGATGTGTTGCTAAAACCTGTATCTGATCGTCAGTCCGTATTCTCTGGGGCGATTAAAATTGGCCTCATGAAAACCAAGCCCAAAGTTTGAGTCGCCGCTTTCGATAAAGCGCTCGTCAGTCAGGTTTTTGACAAACGCCACCAGGTCAGTGGATTCTCCGATCGAGAACCATGCGGAGGCATTCCAAGTACTGTAGGCCTTTTGAAACAGGAACGGTGAGTTCTGGGAATCATTAAAAATGTCATCGGTAAAGGCGTAATCCACCCGGAACGCCAACTCATTGGCGCCCAGCGGTACGGTATATTGCAGACCCATGTTAAAAGTGTTTTCCGGTGTATTAACCAGTTTGGCGGTTTCGTCGATTGAGAGAGACAAGCCGGGAATTGCATTGATCTTCTTATATTTTGTATGCATATATCCGTAACCCAAATCCAGTTGCACTCGATCGCTGAGCAAGGCCGTGAACTCCAACTCGAAGCCTTTGATATCAACGGTTCCTGCATTAGCCGTTATGGGACCGCCCAATCGGTCGAAAAACGTCACCTGCACATCCTCGTAGTCCGAGTAAAACACCGCAGAATTGATTCGAACACGATCACCGAAACCCTGCCATTTCAGACCAATCTCGTGCGTATCAACGGTCTCAGGCTCAAAGGTACGAATATCAGGTACTGATTCTACATAGCGCAGGACAAACCCTCCACTTTTAAAACCTTGGGAAAAACTGTAGTAAAGAAGGCTGCGGTCAGAGAGTCTGGCATCGACGCCAAACTTAAAAGTGGGCTGTGAGAAGGATGTCTCTGTGGAACCACTGCCATTACCCACAAGAGGCAACAATCCTGGCGTAAAAATTCCGTCCTCGTTGACTGCACCGGGAAAGAAAGGCAACGGGTTTCCATCTATATCCGCACCGATATACTGGGTATAAACGAAGCCCTTTTTATCCCGGGTTTGGCGCATCCCACCCGTTACGGAAAACACGTCGCCCAAATCCCAGGTTAACTGCAGATAGGCGGCTTTACTGGAATTGTCAACGTCCGCAAAGTTACTTATCCCGGCAGGAAATCCAGCGACCAGGTTTGCGCTGCCGGGCGGATCAGCAGCCGGCAGGAAGACCGGAACAAAAACATTATCAGTTCCTTTTTCCTTAAAATAGTACAAACCTCCAACATATTTCAGCCGCCCTTCAAAAGCAGTACCGGTGACTTGAAGTTCGTGACTGGTTTGTTCGTGTTCATAATCCGGATTCAGTGTTTCTGTAATGGCGAAAGGCGTGTTGTCGGGGTCCCGGTAGAACTCGCCTTCAGTCTCACGCACAGCCAATGTGTACTTGATATCAAAACTGTTTGCATGATAGGTGCTGATCAGTGAAGCGCCCCAGATATCTAATTCGGTACCTGATACACCGGTGGCAAAGCTTTCGTCGGTGCCATCCAATATGTACTGATCGAGATCGGCCAAGCCACTGGGTATATCACCAAAAATAGCCAGGGCGTAACCCAAGGTGCCGGCACCCGGTGTAAAACCCAATATGGTCGACGCGGCACTTTGTTCGTCGATTTTTGTTGCGTCAAAACTTAGCTCAAAATCCCAGACATCACTGGGTTCGAACACCATCTTTGCACGGAAAGAAAGCCTGTCTTCGTCACCCAGTTCGTCGCCGACCAGTAATCGATCTACATAACCATCGCGATTTTTACTCGATATAGCAAAAGTAGAACGCAGGCTTGCACTAAACGGAATATCAACGGAGGCGCGTACATACAAACGCCCCTGGTTCCCGCCACTCAGTTCTATATCGCCTCGAAACTCATCCGCCGGACTGCGGGACGTAATGCTTATGGCGCCGCCAATGGTATTGCGCCCAAACAGCGTTCCCTGAGGGCCACGCAACACTTCGATACGCTCTACATCAAGCACATCCAACACACCACCTACCGAACGGGACATATAGATACCATCGACATACAATCCAACACCGGGATCGGTGGTCAAACTAAAGTCGGTATTTCCGATGCCGCGGATAAACACCACGGCGCCGGAAGACAAGCCACTAATAGGCGAGGTCGTATCGAATATCAGATTAGGCGTAAAGTCAGCAAGGTCGGCAATGTTTGCAATGCCTCTGTCTATGATCGCCTCGGCCGTAAATGCGGATACAGAGACAGGCGTTTCTTGCAGACTTTGTTCCCTTTTTTGCGCTGTAACAATAATTTCTTCCAGTACGAGCCCCTCGGCGAATACCGGACCGGGGCTCAACAACATAGCTCCAACAATTGCCAAAGCCAATGGGAATCTTGTTGCGTCGTCGCACCTGCCATGCCCAGAAGCCATATCGAATCCTCCCGCACTTATCTGCTCTTTAGTAATTGAACCTGTGGCAAATAAGTTTAAGGCAGGATGAACCGTGTGCCCATGCACACAAAGGCACGATATCTTGCAAATTCAGGCACTGCTTAAATATTGGGCAAGCCCTTTTATCCAAGCTCCAATATTTTTATTCTGGATTTGCCTGACTCGGCCGCCATGGAAATGGGCCCATGTGGCCGTCCAACAGCACTCGCCAGGCATTCATTGCCAGCCATTGATCGTACATCGCCCAATCTTTGTATTTGGGTAGTTGTACCATGTCTGGCACCTTCATCGGATGTGTCCCATTCTTGATCTCAGCATAGATAGCGGCACGCAGATCCCGGATGAATTGTAAATTCTCCACCACATGCTGCTTGGTGCCCCCTTGCGGAGCATTGGGCAAGTTACTGTGCGAGTACACGGCTATGTCAAAATCAAGTTCGATGACTTCTTCGAGCGACCGCTCCCATTCCTTGATGTTGAAGTCCGGGACGATGGTAAAAAGTACTCTGTTGGGCGTGACGATGTCAGCGATATAGGCGATCTTCTGCTTTGGCAATCGGAACACGGTCATGCCAAGGCCGTGATTCATGCCCAGGTAGTGCAATTCGATCGTCGTATCGCCGAGTCTGATGTCCTTGCGGTTTCCGCTCCAGCCTTCATCCGGAACCACCATATCTCGTCCGATATTGACCTTCATCCACTCCAGGGCTTCGGCATGGGCGATGGTTTTTGCACCCGCATCCTTAAACACCTGACCACCACTGGAGTGATCCCAATGATTGTGGCTGTGCAGCAGGTATTTCACCGGCTGGTCTGTCACCTGCGCGATAGCCTGCAACAGGCCCTTAGCGTGCTCAGTGTTAACGGACTCGATGGCGATCACGCCCTCACCGGTGACAACAAACATCGAATAGTATCCATTGCCGGGTCCGTAGGCGTAGACCCCGTCGGCTATCATGGCCGTGTGCTCCGGCAGCGGTTGCGCACTGACGGTATTGTTGTATAAACCAGCACCAACCAGTAGCGCCAAAAGTGTTGATAATTGTTTTCCGGTCAACATGTTCTTTATCCTCTGTGTCTAAAAAAATGCAATCATATAATACTTACTTAGTTTACAGGCTAGGCTCGCAATTCAGCCTGGCCTATTTAAAAGAGATTAGTCTATTATCAGGTCCAGTATCGTTGTCCAGCAATGACCCTTTGTATATAAGTCTGCTGCACGCAATCGTGGCCGCCATTTTTCCAAGGTGATCTGAGCACATACTTCGCTAGCGGCTTCTAAATAAGTGTTGAAAGGGAGATAGGGCTCTTTGATCGGATTATCCGCACCGGTAACGGTTAGGGGGGCATTCGTAATTTGCAGAGCCTTATTGGCATTTACCTGAATATCGATAATGTACTGGTGTGCAACTTCGAAATCCTGACGTGTGCCTGGTCTGTTTACATGACCGCCCTGGAAAAAGTCAAAATCGTATTCTTTCGCCTGATCGAAAGCGTGAAAATATCCCGGGACGCTCGCGGCAACCGCAAAATCCTTGAATGGCACCCAAGCAGGGTAAAGTACATCTACTAACATCAATACCTTTTGTTGCGGCAGATAAATGAAAATATTTCCTGGAGAGTGCTGTAAACCAGGGTAGGCCAGATTAACCTGCTGATTACCGAGTTTTACGGTATAGGTATCACTGAAGATAATCGTTGGCACCGGTCGATCGGGATCGTTTTTACGCCGCAACTCTTGGGCCGTAAGCTCATGCCCCACTCGGATTACATCTTCGCCAAATACGGCCGAACCACCTGTATGATCGTGGTGATGGTGGCTGTAAATGAAGTATTTGACAGGCTTGTCGGTGACTTCACGGATAGCATCCGGCAATTTGTCCGCATAAGAACTTGGCGCATCGATAACAATGACACCTTCGTCACTGACCACAAACATCGAGTTGTAAAGGCCGTCGGTCACCCAATAGGCACCTCCGCCAAAACTGCCAACGTAGTAACCTTTTGCGCCGATGACAGGGTCCTCGATCGACTGTTCCGCCGCATTAACTGACCAAACAGACGCTACGGGTAAAAAACCCAAGAATAATAGTCGCAAACTTTTCCTTACTATGTATTTCAATTCAACGTCTCCTCAATTTTCATTAATCATTTGGCAAGATTGCGTTCGATTTAGTTCCAACTGCCTAGCCCGCATAGTGCATGAGTTTCGCTGGGCATTACTTGATTATTTAATAATTTCAATGGCATGTACACACAATTCAGGATTGGTAAGAAATACAAAGTGTACCGCTGCCGGATTGTCACCTGATTTTACGACTCGCATATATCTGCGTCCTCAGCGTTATTGTTCAAAAGTCCCGCGGATAGGGTATTCATGGCCCCGAATGAAACTTATTCCGCTCCCCAGACTTTCAAGATCTGGTCGCGCAAAGGGAGCGTTCGATATATCCGTCACCTGCACCTGGCCTTCATCGTTAATCACGTAGATGCCAGGTTCGGCGAAGGGTTTATCGGTTTCTTGTGGCGACCGGGGATGGGATATGTAAAGCCCCAGCGATTGCATTTGCTCAATAGACAGGTCATAGGCCACCGGAAAACTTAGACCCATATCGCTGACGTGGGCGTTGGCCTTGGTTTCGCCGTCGGCGGAAACCGCCACGATATCTACTCCAGTTGCAAAAAAGTTTTCTTTTAACTGCTCTAATTGGGTTAAATATTTGCTGCACAGTGGACAGTGTTTTCCCCGATACACCACCACCATTTGCCAGTCGTGACCGTGCAAAGGTTTACCGAGGGTTAATTCACCGCCACCGACCTTGGGCAGGGTAATTTCAGGGAATGCATCACCCGCTTTGAATTTGCTGCTTTTCATCTAAAAATCTCCGTGTGTTGGCGTCGAAATTGCTTCTCTTATGGCCGCCAGTCTGATTCCGTTTCGAGAGCTCATAGCTTAATAAATTCCGATACAGAATTAAATAGGAATTAATTGCATACTATCTATTCCATAATCGAATAGAATTAGCAGACTGACATGGACCAACTCACCGCAATGAGAATATTTACCCGCGTAGTCCAAACCGGTAGTTTTTCTGCCGTGGCGAGAGAGTTGGGCGTTGGCCAGTCCACTGTCAGCAAACGTTTGGCGGCGTTGGAAGTCAAACTGGGAACTCGTCTGCTGGCTCGGACCAGCCGCAAGCTCAGCTTGACCGAAGTAGGTAGTGATTTTTATGAGCGTTGCCTGCAGATCCTTATGGAAGTGGATGAAGCCGAGGCTTGTGCAATATCAATGACGGGTAACCCCAGAGGACTGTTACGGGTCAGTGTACCTGTGTCCTTTGGCCAACGTCATGTCATTCCCCACCTGCCAGAATTTTTGCGGACGTACTCAAACGTAACACTGGACATCAAGCTGATAGACCATCATGCAGACCTGGTCGCCGAAGGCATCGATGTGGCAATTCGTATCGGTATTCTCGAGGATTCCTCCCTGCTGTTCAGGCGTTTAGGCGATAGCCCGCGCTTTTTAGTAGCCTCCAAATCCTATTTGGATAAATGGGGCAGACCTCTGCATCCTGACCAGCTGAAGGACCACAATTGCCTGGTTTATTCTCTTCTCGGTACTGGCAATATCTGGCATTTCCAATCTCAGGGTAAGAATTTTACCGTTCAGGTAAGGGGCACTTTCCGTGCCAATAACAGCGACGCTGTCCGGCAAATGGCCCTGGCCGGTTGCGGGATCATGGTACTACCCAAGTGGATGAGCCAACCCCATATTCAAAACGGCGAATTGGAAATCATTTTGCAGGAATATGCACCCCAGGGTTTTCCCATCCAGGCGGTGTACCCCACTAACCGTTACGTACCGTCTAAGGTCAGAAGCTTTGTGAGTTTTCTGCAGCAAGCTTTTGCCAGAGATCCTCTTCTGCAAAGCTGCTCAAACGATGCTGTGCAATATGCGCGTTAATTCGTCCTGTACTCCTGCGGTTGTAGCGTGTGCAAACTTTTCAGTTTCTTAACCTTGCAACCACATTTACTACACATTCCGGCGGCAGAATCGCCGCATGCACCACAGCTACCCACCTTTTGTGATGATCATTGGAAGGATTATTGCCGCCACAATATTGCTGTGTTTGTCATTAGCGCTGCCGGCTGAGTTGCCGCCTGTTCCGGTGCCGCCGGAAAACCCGGTTACAGAGGAAAAAAGGGTACTGGGCAAGATTCTGTTCTGGGATGAACAGCTTTCCAGTGACAGCACCGTGGCTTGCGGCAGTTGCCATATTCCCAGCGCAGGTGGCGCCGACTCTCGCCAGGCGATCAACCCTGGCCCGGACGGTATGTTCAGTACCGATGACGATGTCACGGGTTCACCGGGTATCGTCAGCCTGGATGAAAACGGCCAGGCCATTGAGGATCCAATCTTTGGATTCGATCTGCAGGTCACCGGCCGCGCCGCACCGGGTATTTTTATCAGCATGTACAGCGAACAAAATTTCTGGGACGGCCGTGCGGATTCCCAGTTCATCGATCCCCAGGATGGTGTAACGGTCATCATTCAAAATGGCGGCGGTCTCGAAAGCCAGGCCGTAGCACCGATCCTGAGCAGCGTTGAAATGGGGCACCGCAGCCGCAACTGGGACCAGGTCATCAATAAACTCGAGGATTCACCACCGTTGCGTTTTGCCAGTGACCTGCCCGTGGATATGGCAAAGGCCATCGTATCGAACCCGCGCTACCCGGCGTTGTTTGCCACCGCTTTCGGCGACGATCAGATCACCGCGGCCAGAATCGGCATGGCCATTGCTACTTATGAGCGCACCCTGATACCGGACCAATCCCCCTGGGACCTGTACCAGGCGGGTGATGAAACAGCGATGACGCCCGGCCAGATTGCCGGCTGGGAGGATTTCCGCGACAGCACCGTGTGTGACAACTGCCACCAGCCACCCGAGTTCACAGATCATGAGTTTCACAACATTGGCCTGCGACC
>JADFKH010000178.1 GCA_022565025.1 Pseudomonadota bacterium | reverse complement strand
CCCGATATGCAGCTTTTCGGTGATGTGAGTTTCGGCCCGGTAGCATCGGTAACTCCGGTCGATGATCTGGACGAAGCGCTAACCCTCGCCAACGACTCTGCATACGGCCTTGGCGCCGGTATCTGGACCAATAATATGAGTGCCGCAATGCAGGCAGTGCATGAATTGCAGGCGGGCATGGTGTGGGTGAATGGTTACGGCGCAGAACGATGTGAAATGCCCTGGGGTGGACGCAAGCAAAGCGGTTACGGGCGTGAATTATCGCCTCAGTCTCTGGACGTATTCCTCAACACCAAAGCAGTGCACATCAGCAGGTAGCCCACAGCGAAACTCATGCAATATGCGGGTTAAGAGCTACGCTGGCGGCATTTGTTTCTCATCCACGCAGCTGATCGCTCGAAGCCGCCGAAACTGAAGACATGAATTCCTATGACGTTGCAGGATTCCCTCATTGCGCAATATTGAGCCAGCGCTGTGAGTTGTTCATCAGGATCAGTATGACTCATCAGTTTTATGGCCTTTACGCCAAGATCAGTCAGCGCCCGCAGTGAAGCGCTGACGCCGCAGTATCGGGCATATCGGATCAGCATTGCTGTCTGCGTCGGCCCCGCCAAACCAACGTAAACCGGAATCTCGGGTGCGCGATGGGAAAGTGTGGCGCAATATTCAACAATGCGTGTGGGCGCAAACGAGAACTGGGTGATCACCTCGATACCGAGACCAAGCCTGGAGGCCAATTCAAGTTTCTCATCGAAATCTGCATTCAATACCCCGGGTGGAATTCTTGGGTGACCTTCGGGATAGCCGGCGATGCCAATTTCGTGTATGCCCACTTCAGCGAGAACGTCATCATGCAGCAGTGCCGAGCTGTCCGCGTAAGGTCCAGCCGCTTGCTTGACATCACCGCCGATGATCAGCACGCGGTGCACACCATATTCCTCTACCACCCGCAACAAGTATTCCCGCAGTTCTCGGCGTGACTCGACCTTGCGTGCGGCGATATGAGGTACGGCTTCCAACCCGGCTTCGTGCAAAGCCCCTACGATTTCGATGGTTGAGTGAAGACTTTGCTTTGCGGGTGAGGGGATATAGACGCTGGTTCCAAACGGCAATAGTTGCGACGCTTTGGGAATTTGCTCAAGTGCCGCCACGCTCAGTTCTATGGAACCATTGGCCACCAGATCTGATATGACATCGACGATTGGCCTGCCACCCGTTGCACTTTGTCCCATTGGATGCGGTGTAGGCATGATCAGCTTTTCCTGGCGTGTCTTCTGGAGATGATGTAAGACTCATCGTTGAACCAGAGACCGCCGTACTTGATCAACACTTCATTGGTGGCTTCGAGGTACTTGTTGTCGCTCATGGCAGCCGTGAGGCGCTCATCCTCGATTTGCGCGACATAGACTGCGGCATTCCAGGCCGCGAACAGTGTTGAAGTACCAATGCTGGCTGAAATTTCAGTGGGTAAAGCATGCATTTTATAGCGGAATATGGAACGTGCATCCGAATTAGCATTGAAATTATAATTTCCCGCATCGGCGCCCAATTCCAGCTTCAGGGCATGCAGGATTTCGTGCCGGCCGGAGCTGAACGGCATTTCATCCGGCCACACCTTCTGAATGATTTCGAGCCCCGGATCGTGGCCGTAAGAATGAATGCCGAGCAACCGGCCCCCTTCCGCCAGTGCGCGGGTCAGTGGCGCCACGACTTTTTCTACCTTGAACTGGGGTGAAACACGCGAACGGTAGGGTTGCGAGGCAATTATAAGGTCGAAATCCGCCCTGCTGTCACCCTTTTTGGGGATGATGTCGTCGAGCAGAAATCGATAGTCTTCCCGGTACAGGATCAGTACCGAGGGTTTTTCATAGATCGGGTTGCCCGTCTTCGGGCTGTGGCGCGCTTGCCAATTTTCGACCAGGAAACTGTCCAGGGCCTTGATCTGTTCATCGAAGTCATGTGCTGTGTTGCCACTCAGTGGTACCTCCTGCCACACGACTGATGCCGCGGCTTTCTCATCCCTGGGGGTCAACCAGGGTGCCTCGGAGTAGTACATATTGGTGATAATCAACACCGTGGAAGGATGCTCAAACAGCCTGTCGGGCATTTTGGCCAGCGATAGCCGTACGTCTTCCAGGCTGACCTCTTTGCACAAGATATAGAAGGGCATGGTCGGGCGGCGCCAGTGCATCTCGCGCATCACGCGGGTCAGTACGGAACCGTCACCCATACCGGCATCCAATACCCGCACTGCGGGCGGCGTGGGGTCGATGTTCCCCAGTTCCACGCCTATCCGTTGCGCAATCACCTCCTTTTCGCTGCAGGTCGTGACGAAGAGCAGATATTTTTGGCGGTTGTCGAAAAAACGGAAATTCTTTTGCCTGGATCCGTTTTCCGGTTCGCTCTCCACTGCACCGTTTGCAGTGGCGGTGATGTGGTTGGCCGAGATCAGGTGCATGGATCGAGGGTCAGCTTTGGCGGGCGAAGTTCCGCCGTTTTTCTCGATGAACCGGCTGACCCGCTCCCAGGTCTCGGGGGTTACACGTGAGCCGTTGCGCAAGCGGGAGACGAACTTTCCGTCATTGACAGCCCGGCGGCCAAAAGTGGATTCGGCAATTTTCTGCTGCTTGCAGAAATTGGAGATACTGTCGAGCAACGTGTGCCCGGTACTGGACCGCATGATCTGGGGCTCCTGTCGGAGATACCCATTATTATCACCCGAACTGTGGGATCGCTACCACATTTTTCATTTATACCTACAGTGGGAAGCATCCCAACATGACATTCATCATCCAGGATTAGAGGAAACTCAGGTGTTGATGTATTTTCCCGGGGCAAGGTCCAGCGGGGGATACTTCTTGTTGCCCAGGGATCTGGGGGCTGCCCTTTCATCACCGGAACGATCCCGTGTCCACTCGACCCAGGTTTCCCACCAGGTTCCACTCCTGCGCTCCGCGTTTTCGCGCCAGGCATCCGGGTCAGGCCCGGGTTCGCCGCCAACATAATAGCTGGCCTTGGGATTGCCGGGTGGATTAACCAGGCTGGCGATATGGCCGGCATGGCTCAGGACATACTTGATATTTTTGCTGCCCAGCATTTGGGTGGTTTTATAACAGCCTTGCCACGGGGTCAGGTGATCGTTGAGGGCGCCGGTCACAAACGCATCCACTGTAATATCACGCAGGTCGATGGGCGTATCAAGCACATTCAGCTTGCCTGGATGCGCCAGATCGTTGTTCATAAAGATATCCAGCATCTGGCCATGGAGTGCGCCGGGCAGATTGGTGCTGTCAGCGTTCCAGGCGAGGATGTCGAAGCTCGGAGGTTTTCGGCCCAACAAATAATTGTTGACCCAGTAATTCCATACCAGGTCATTGGGCCTGAACCAGGCAAACAAGATGCCGAGGTCTCGGCCTGAGATAATGCCTTTTTTGCGCGAGGCTTTCTTCGCCTGATCGATTAACTTCCTGGAGTGCAGCATGCCGATCATGGCCCTGGTGTCCCAATCCAGCAGCGTCACCGCAAAAGCAATGGAATTGAGGCGCTGGTCATCATTGGCCGCCATATGAGCGGCGAAACAGGCTATGGTGATGCCGCCGGCACAAAATCCCATTCCGTTGAAGCGCCGCTGCCGGGTAATGGACAGCATGGCATCCACGGCCTCGTACAACGCGGACAAGTACGTGTCCAGGTTCCATTCGCGCTGTTCCGGCCCCGGATTTCGCCAACTCACCATGAACAGGCGAAGACCATTCGCGGTTGCATACTCCACCATGCTGCGCTGGGGCGCCATGTCAAGGAAGTAATACTTGTTGATTTGTGGCGGCACCATCAGCATGGGCAGTTGCTTAACTTTTGCCGTGGTGGGCGTGTACTGCAGCAACTCCAGTACCTCGTTTCTGAACACCACAGCGCCCGGTGTTGCGGCGATATTTTCACCCTTGGTGAAAGGAGAGGCGTCCACCATCGTGGGCATGCCCTTGTTATACCTAAGGTCGTGCAGCCTGTTTTGCCAACCCCTCACAATGCTCATGCCGCCGGTGTTGAAGGCCTCCTTGATGGCTTCGGGATTGGTCCAGAAGAAATTAGTGGGCGCCAGGGCACTGGTGAGAATGTTCATGGCGAATTTGGCCCGCTCCTGGTTGCGCCAGCTGCCCTCAGTGGAAAGCATATTGTCCATGGCCCTGGTGACAGCCAGGTAGCCTTGTCCCAGGCGCTTGTAAGCCGGGTTCTGTTGCCAGGCGATGTCTTTGAACCGCTTGTCTCCCTTCTCAGGAAGTAACTCTGACTTACCACTCAGGATTTTTAACGATTCTCCCATCAACTGAACGAGTTCTCTCCCGGCTACGCCCGGGTCTATGACCTTCAGCAGTGATTTTAGAGTTTCAGTCAAATCAAATCCGCCAATATCCTCGGCGGCGTCCAGGTTGTCTGCAGCCTGTTGCGCAATATCGTCAGAACCAACTCTTTGTTCTGTCATTTTTCTCTCGCTGTGTCCCTGATTCAGGTTCATATTCTCCTGAATCATAGAGTATCAGTAGGATTAACTGTAGACGAAGGATAAACGTAATATTCCCAGTAATCCAAGGGTGTTGAGCAGCCAGTGCGGAGACCTTATGGCTTGTTCTGATAGACCGGGTCCTGGGGTCCGTGACACCCGCGTAGGGTCAGGGCAGCGAATATGCCTTCATCAAGGATGGTATTCCCCGGCCAGTTTTCATTCCAGTCCATACAAACCCGACGTAATGCGATACGCCATTCACCATCACGTTTTTCCAAGCGATCGATATAACGGCCACCATAGAGAAACACGTGATGTTTGGCTTGTGCATCTGCCCCACTCAGTTTGGCAAAGTAGGATGGACCTTGTACGGCCACAATCTTTTCTTTGACAGCCTTAACCTTGTGATAGGCAATCAAATAGGATTCTGTGTACATGATATCGCCGTGATACTCCATATGGATGTTGCAGATTGCATGCATGGTTACCTCGAACCATTTTTGAATTTCCTCAATAATGAAATCGGCAAACTCGTGGGCATTACCCTTGAATACGCCGTGATCATCCATGCCATCCTCCCAGTAAACCGAACGCATTAGATCCACATCCGCCCGATCCAGAGCCCGGCAATAGCGGGTCAACACGTCATAACATTTTTGTCGGTCCAACAGTTCCTGAATATCTGCATCGCTTACTTTCGACATGAGCTCTCACCTCTTGAATCATAGTTTTAGTAGTGACCGCCGGCCATCAGGCTGAGTCGCCAGACTGACCAGCACGGTAGCCAGCAAGGCAGCAAAAAATGCCGGCACCATTTCATACAACTCATAAGCGGATTCCTTGAAGAACAGCACCCAGGCAATGATGGTAAGAAATCCGGTGAGCATTCCTGCAATCGCACCCGCTCGCGTGGTGCGCCGCCAATACAGCGAACACAGCAGCACCGGGCCAAAAGCAGCCCCCAGCCCCGACCAGGCAAACAGCACAAACCAGAATACAGCCCGGGTGTCGGTCAGCGCCACCAGCGTGGCGAAAACACCAATGATAACCGTCACCCATTGGCCAATTCGCGCCAGGCGCTGATCGTCTTGTGAATACTTACGCACTTTTTCCAGATAATCGCGCACCACGGCGGACGAGGCGAGTATCAATAGGGAATCCACGGTGGACATGATGGCCGCCAATACCACCACCATCACCAAGCCATTGATGATGGGAGGAAACAAGGCCGCACTGACCTGAGGCAATATCGTTTCCGCATCGGCCAGATCCGGGAACATCACCCGGCCACACAAACCGATCATCACCGCACCCAGATCAAACAGCGCGATGCAGACCACCGAAACTACACCGGCCTTAAAAACCTCCTGCTCGCTTCGAATCGAAATAAACCGCACCATGCGTCACGGCACAC
>JADFKH010000177.1 GCA_022565025.1 Pseudomonadota bacterium | reverse complement strand
AGCCGGACCCGGAGGAGATTCGCAGCCTGGTGACGCCGCGCACCCGCGGCATCGTCCTGATCAATCCCAATAACCCCACCGGTGCTGTCTACAGCCGGGAACTGCTCGAAGAGATCGCCCGGATCGCCGAGGAGAACCAGATCGTTGTCTTCAGTGATGAAATCTACGAGCAGATGCTCTATGGCGACGCACAGCACATTCCCATGGCCACGCTGGTGCACGATACCCTGTGTGCGACATTCAACGGGCTGTCGAAAATCTACCGGGCCTGTGGCTACCGGGTAGGATGGATGGCATTCAGCGGTGACCGGGAAAGTGCCACTCAATACCTGCATGCGGTTGAACTGCTGGCATCCCTGCGGCTATGCGCCAACGTACCGGGGCAGTGGGCTGTGCAGACCGCTTTGGGTGGTTACCAGAGTATCCGCGAACTGACCGCACCGGGCGGACGCCTGTTCCAGTCTCGCCAGGCGATCATCGATGGTGTAGCCAGGAGCCGCTTCATGTCATTGTGCGAACCGGATGGCGCCATGTATGCGTTTCCCGGCGTGGATACCTCGCTGTTCAAGGAATTTGACGACCAGAAATTTGCCATGGAATTACTGGAAAAGAAACACGTTCTGATCGCCCCGGGAAGTAGTTTCAATGTGCCGTACCGGAATCACTTCCGCCTGACCACGCTGGCCACGGACCGGAAGTTGGAAACGGTTTTTGAACGCATGGAGGAGGTGCTGGAATCCATGGCAGACCTGTAGGCAATGCAGGAGCAATTGCCGAGGACGCGGCAGTTTCGCGATCTACACTAAATATCGGATATGTATTTCAGTTCGGCCAGGCTGAAGGTGTCGAGTTTTCCATCTGGAGGCGCCAGCTGCTTCGCCTGGCCTAGGCTTTGCAAGGCAGCGTCTTTTTCTCCGTTCAAAAGTAAAGAGTGTGCCAGAGTGAAATGGAAACGATATTCTTCTTTATCCAGTTTTATCGCCCGCTTAAGCAGTGCGATAGCATCTTCATAGCGCCGCTCATCAAGCGCCTGGGACGAGAGACGGTGCAGGTAATATGGATTTTTTAGACGGTGTCTTTCGACTCTTGAACTGAGCCTTTCTGCCCGTACCAGATCACCTTCGTGTACGTAGATCGTGTACAGGTTGTTCAAGGCGACGATCTCCGCCGGATTGATTTCCAAAGCGACGGCATATGCCCGTTTGGCGTCTTCAGCCTGTCCGTTGCGGTTGTAGACCACGCCGAGATTGGACCAGATGTAAGATGTGTCAGGCGCAGTCCGTATGGCCTTCACCAGGTATGCGAAGGCTGTTGCCAGGTCATTTTCAACCAGGGCGTCCGCGCCGTAATTGTTGTAATACTGGGCTTCCGCCTCGGCATCCGAAAGCCTGCGAATCCGTACCCATTTGGCGCGTTTAGCCCCACTCACATCGACGACATATTCTGACCGGGCGTCCTGTACCACGGCGTTGACATGCATGCTGACCAGAAAGGTCTCGTTGATATTGCTCCATTCGGGGGTGAGTTTAACTTCCTGGAACCAGGCATTGAGTCCCGCTTCGCGGGCCATGGCAACAAACATGTTGGAAAAGCTGAGACAGTTTCCGGCTCGGCGGTTAAAGGTATCTGCAGCCGTCAGGGTCAGGGACGGATCATAATCAAAATTAAACAGTATCGGGTCCAGCGCGGCGTAGGCCAGGTTCCATGCTTTTCTCCCTTTGGCCATGTCCTTCGGGGCATAGTTGCCGATGAATCGCTTCATCGATGCGGATACCCCCAGCAAATCTACGCTTTCAATTTCTATGTGAGGCTGGTTTTCCAGCGGCGGGATGGCTGTTGTTCGCTGGGTCTGGACTGCGCAGGCCGAAATGACCATAGACACGGTGACCATGCCAAACAAGCGGCTACATCTAATGCAAAATTGCCTGTGTGCCATGACCTCTGATTTGATCCGCGGCCCAAGCCGAAGTTCCATCATACTGCAGGAGCACCCTCAACGGACGAAAAGTCTGCAGGAATGGGCCTGCATAAGAATTTGTTCCATATTTGCTTCGGGGGTGGTTATCCGCACCTGATTAAGAGACACTACGCGCATCCTGAATCGGGGCAAATCGTCTCCGCGATACAACAAGTGGAAAAGGCAGCAATGAAACCGACTGTCAAGCCGGACAATCCCAATTTTTCATCCGGGCCTTGCACTAAGCGCCCCGGTTACGAGCTTAAAAACCTGGCAATTGAAACTCTGGGTCGCTCACACCGCTCAAGCCTGGGCAAGGAAGTTCTGGGCCGCGTATGTACCGAATCCGCTGAAATCCTGGACTTGCCGGAAGGGTACCGGGTCGGAGTGGTGCCCGCCTCTGATACGGGCGCCGTTGAAATGGCAATGTGGTCGCTGCTGGGGCCGCGGCCGGTTGACGTGTTTTCCTGGGAGTCATTTGGCAAGGGCTGGCTGCTGGACATCAAGCAGCAGCTGAAACTGGAGCGGGTCAATAGTTACACTGCAGATTACGGCGACTTGCCGGACCTTGCTCAGGCCAGCCCGGAACATGACATCGTTTTTACCTGGAACGGCACTACATCGGGAGTCAAGGTGCCCGATGGCGAGTGGATCAGCGATCAGCGCCAGGGCCTGACCATCTGTGATGCCACTTCCGCGGTGTTCGCCATGGTGCTGCCCTGGGAAAAACTCGACGTAGTGACCTACAGCTGGCAAAAAGTGCTGGGTGGGGAAGGAGCCCACGGCATGTTGATCCTCAGTCCGCGCGCGGTTGAACGGCTGGAGACCTACACGCCACCGTGGCCGTTGCCGAAGATCTTCCGCCTGACCACGGGTGGAAAGCTGAATGAAGGTATTTTCACAGGGTCAACCATCAATACACCGTCGATGCTGTGTGTGGCTGACTACCTTGATGCCCTGGCCTGGGTTCGCAGTATCGGTGGTCTCGAGGCTGCGATCAGACGCGCTGAGCGTAATCTGGCCGTCGTTGCTCGTTTTGTAAGGCAACATGATTGGATCCATTTCCTGGCCAAGGATGAAAACCAGCGTTCCAACACCAGTGTTTGCCTGACGCTTGAGCTGGATGATGAGAAAGTGAAATCCATGGTTCGGCTGCTGGGCGCTGAGGGCGTCGCCAACGACATTGGCGCTTATCGAGACGCGCCGGCCGGATTGCGCATCTGGTGTGGCGCAACGGTCGAGGAAAGCGACCTTGAAAAACTGCTGCCGTGGCTGGAATGGGCCCATGAGCAAACGAGTGGAGAATAATTCAGATGTATCGCATTCGTACTTATAACCAGATTTCCGAGGTTGGCCTCAACCGATTCCCTGCTGACCAGTTCGAAGTCGGCCCGGACGTGGATGAACCCGACGCCTACATGTTGCGCAGTCACAAGCTGCATGGCGAGCCCATTACAGGCCAGTTACTGGCAGTCGCACGGGCCGGGGCGGGCGTGAACAACATTCCAATCGATGAATACACCCACCAGGGCATCGTCGTATTCAACACGCCGGGCGCCAATGCCAATGCGGTCAAGGAATTGGTGACCGCTGCCTTGTTGTTGGCCTCAAGGCGTATTCTGGACGGCATGAACCGGGTACAGGAGTTGACGGACATCGCTGATCCGGAGGAAATGGCAAAGTTGCTGGAGAAGGAAAAGAAGCAGTTTGCCGGCAGCGAGCTGGTTGGCAAAACCCTGGGCGTGATTGGTCTGGGCGCGATTGGCTCCATGGTGGCCAACATGGGCCTGGAGCTGGGCATGAAAGTGGCTGGATTCGATCCCGCCATGTCCATCGAGGCTGCCTGGCGCCTGTCCAGCCGGGTGGGTAAAACAGACAGCATAGAGGCCTTGTTGCAACAATCGGACTTCGTCAGCCTGCACGTGCCGGCAATTGAGCAGACCCGACACCTGATCAACAGCGAAACACTGCGCCGTTTCAAACCCGGGTTAAAACTGCTTAATTTCGCCCGCGAGGAAATTGTCGATGTCGATGCCGTGGTGTCCGCACTCGATGAAGGTCGTCTTGCGGCTTATATCACGGACTTCCCGGTGCCGGTGCTGTTAGGGCGCAAAGATACGCTGCTGTTCCCGCACATCGGCGCCAGTACGGCCGAAGCGGAGGAGAACTGTTCGATCATGGCTGCCGAGCAGCTGATGGATTTCCTCAACAATGGCAATATCGTCAATTCAGTCAATTACCCCCAGACCCGGATGGCCAGGGACGGAGGCTACCGGATTACGTTCAGCAATGAAAATGTACCGCGTGTGTTGGGCGCTGTACTCTCGGTGTTGGCGAAGCATGACATTAACGTGATCGACTTGGTCAATAAAAGCCGCGGCGACATGGCCTATAACATCATCGACATCGAGTCGGAACCCTCAGCGGAAATCATCAATGGCATTGCTTCTGTGGAAGGTGTTATGCACGTGAGAGAGGTATAAATATGACTGGATTGTATTTTGAAGAATTTCATCTCGGTCAGGTCTTTGACCACCCGTTGCGGCGCACCATCACCGAGGCGGATAACGTATTTTTTTCCGCGCTGACCCACAATACCGCCGCGTTGCACCTGGATGAGGAATATTGCAAGAATGAGACGGAATTCGGGCAACGGGTGGTCAACAGTTGCCTCACCCTGGGCTTGATGGTGGGCATTTCGGTTGGGGATACCACGCAGGGCACCACGGTAGCCAACCTGGGCTGGGACGAAGTTCGTTTCCCGGCGCCGTTGTTTCATGGCGATACCTTGCGCGTAGAGTCCGAGGTGATCGAGTTGCGTGACAGCCGGTCGCGCCCGGACAATGGCATCATTGTTTTTGAACACCGTGCTTTTAACCAGCACAATGAGCTGGTCGCCCATTGCAAGCGTTCAGCCTTGATGCTGAGGAAACCTGATGTTGAGGAAACCTAGGGAATGAAACTTCGTTCTCTGCTTTTTGTCCCCGCAGACAGTGCAAGAAAATTGTCGAAAAGCGAGACGGTTCCTGCTGATGCGCTCATTCTTGACCTGGAAGATTCGGTTGCGCCTGAAAACAAGGCAGCAGCCCGCAAGATGGCCGGTGATTTTTTGTCAGAACACGCTAAAGACCGGCGAAAGCAACTTTGGGTAAGAATCAATCCAGTTATTCAGCCAGCGGCTCTGGAAGACCTGGCGGGCATCATGCACGGCCGGCCGGATGGCATCGTGCAGCCCAAGACCCGCTCACCGGACGATGTTTTACTGCTCGGGCAGCATTTGGAAATTTTTGAAAAAGACCTGGGTTTTGCAACCGGTTCGACCCGCATCCTGCCGCTGTCCACCGAAACGCCTGGAGCCATTTTTTCACTCGGCCAGTACGTGCGCTGCGATCAGCGACTGGCGGGACTGACCTGGGGGGCAGAGGATTTGGGCGCCGCGTTGGGGGCGCAGACCAACAAGGACAGGCAGGGCAAATGGACTTCGCCATTTCAGCTGGCCCGGAACTTATGCCTGTTCGCGGCGCATGCCGCTGGTGTGGCGGCCATCGACACAATTTATGCGGATTTTCGCGACCCGGAAGGTTTGCGTGCCAGCTGTGATGAGGCGAGGCGGGACGGTTTTTCCGGGAAACTCGCGATCCATCCGGACCAGGTCGCGATCATCAATTCGGCGTTTACTCCGAGTGAGGAAGATATCATTCAGGCCCGCCGCATTGTTGAATTATTCGAGGCCAACCCGGGCGCGGCGGTATTGAGCCTGGATGGCGTCATGCTGGACATCCCGCACCTGAAACAGGCCCGGAATATCCTGGCCATGGCGGAATAAGATTCAGACCTCGAGCAACAACCGGGCCGGATCCTCCAGGGCCTCCTTGATGGTGACCAGGAACAACACCGCCTCGCGACCGTCAACGATGCGGTGATCATAGGACAGGGCCAGGGACATCACCGGGCGGATGACGATTTCGCCATCCAC